>DATCTN010000029.1 GCA_036567965.1 Candidatus Kryptoniota bacterium | reverse complement strand
CCGTCAGCTTCGACGGCTCGCGCTTCGCCAGCGGTGTGTACTTCTACCGGCTCGTGACCGGCAATAAAATTCAAACCATGAAAATGGTTCTCGTGAAGTAGCAAATTCACTTCCAAAGGGCGGCATCATCACGGTGCCGCCTTTTATTTTTCCGACGACGCGATCCTTATCTTCCCTTCCTGATTGCGAGACTCTGCAAACTTCCTGACGTAATAATTGAACTATCTCTGATTTGATTTAAATTTCATGCGTCATGAGGCGGAGGCTGTTCCGCAGAGTATCTTTAAATTGACAATCCAACTCAGGGAGGAAGAGGTGATGAAAAAATTATTACTCACTCTCCTGGTTTTAATCGAGACTCAATCCGGATCGCTGGCACAGGGAGTAGTCAACGGCGATTTCGAACAGGGCCACAGTCATGGATGGACGAAGGCTCACAGTACACGCTGATCGGAACTGCCGCATTCTTTGCATCTTCATCGATTGACCCGGCCGTAATCCCTCGCTCTGGAACATATATGGCTAGACCGGGCGGGTACGCATATAATGTCGACTCTCTCTATCAAACCATCACTGTCCTGACAAACACCCCTGTGTATCCCGGGTTTCCGGATATCCTTATTTAGTTCCCACGGCTCTGTTCCAATAAAACACCGTACTTGCGTCTTTGCGTTTCTTGAATTCGCGCAGCTCAACCGCGACTAAATCAAATTCAAGCGCTGAAGCCACTCCATGTTCAACGATACCCTGCTTCGCTCCCTGGAGAACACTTAAAGTGTTCTCGACCCAGAGCTCAAACGCCGGACTGTGGCTGTAGTGTACTTCGGGTTGAATGCTTAATTCTATTTTCCTGAATCCGGCATCGCGGAACAGGACCATCAATTTCTTACCTATGTATGCGTCCCCGCCCAGCATTTCCTGTAGCGTCCCGAGATCATTCCATAATTTTTCGTAAACCGGACATTTCGGATAAAAAAGGTTCATCGCGATATTGTTTTCCATCGCGAATACCTTTCCGTTCCGACCGACAACCCGCCTCATTTCCTTCAACGCTCCGAGTGGATCGCCCAGATGTTCCAGAACATATCTGCTGTACACGATGTCGAAAGAGTTGTTTTCGAACGGCAGCCCCTGCGCATCTGCCCTTACGAACTGCAAATTCCTCGGCGGCCTCGGTACCCGCGAGAGTTGCTCCCACGAATACTCGAGCCCGATTATCTTTCCATGCTTCAGAAGTCCCGCGACCGATGAGGTAAGTATGCCGAGTCCGCTTCCGACCTCGAGGACGGATTCATTTCCTTTGAGACCAAGAAATTCGATATAAGGTTTGTTGGTGATGTCGTTTAGTTTCGCGAGACGGGTCTGCTCCTCGCGATTTGTGCCGTGCACATATTTCGCGCGCCTGGACATTTTATTTTAATGCTAGTACGATGAAAGCAATTACCGCCAGCGTCACCGCGATATATGCGCCTGGGGAAAGCATCTCCTTAAGCACAAGGAAACCCAGCGTGTTCGAGACGATTATCGACACCGCTCCGAAGAGCGCCATCGTCTTGCCGAGTTGAACTGAAGTCATCACGTAAAGCTGACCGAACATCGCGACCGTTCTGATCGTGAAATAGACCGCGAACCACACGCTCACGAATGCCGCAAGTGTGAACCCGTATTTTCGCATGTACATCCTGGCCATCAGATCACCGGTGCTGAAGAGGAGCTGTGACCCGACAAGAATGAGAACTGAACTGTTCATTTTCAATGAAGATAAGGAGAGACGGGGGTATGTTACAAAAAAAGCTCATCGTCCGCTTGAGATCACGACGCGAGGATTGCGATTGAGTCAGTATTCGACTTCGTAAGTCTGAATCGGTCTGCTCAACCCTTTTACGGAGATTGCCTCGAGAGATTTCGTCCGCACATCCTTGCTCGTCAGGAGTCTCCACGACGATTCGGAAACGATTATTTGTCCCGCCTGCGCGATGGAGCACAGCCGTGCGCCGAGATTCATGTTATTACCGAGGACCGTATGGTCCATCCGCTCCTCGCTTCCGACGTTTCCTACAATCGCCATCCCTGTATTTATTCCGATCCCGACGCGTATCTCCTCGGCGTATTCGGTTTCGATGTTCTTCAACTCCTTCTGAATCTCGATTGCGCAAAGTACCGCGTCGTCTACCATCGTACCACCTTCGAATATCGCTACCAGCTCGTCGCCGACGTATTTATCGACCACCCCATTGTGTTTCGTGACAATCTTTGCCTGTTTGCTGAGATACGTATTGAGAAGTTCTATGACGACTTCCGGTTCCACGCGTTCGGATAGCGCCGTGAAGCCGCGGATGTCGGAGAAAAATACCGTTACGGTCCTTCTTTCTCCACCGAGATGGATCTTCCCGCCGTCCTGCTGGATCATTCTCACGGTCGAGGACGAAATGAACTTCGACATGAGGAATCTCTCCTTGAGTCCGAGCACCATTTCGTTGAACGATTCAGCAAGCACTCCGATCTCGTCTTTCGATTTCACCTGCAACTCGAAGTCGTAATTGCCGTTCCGGATTTGCTGTGTACCGCTAACAAGGCGTCTCAGCGGCGACGAGATACCCTGGGCGATGAAGAACGCCCCGACTATCGCGACGATGAGCGCAAGAATTCCGACACCGAGAATGACGTTTTCGATCGTCTGGTAAGCGGCGAGCTCCCGGTCTACCGAGACGGCGATCACATATACGGCATCGCTCCCGGTCGAAGCGCGGGAATAAGCGCAAAGGAAATTCTCGCCGTTCAGCTGGGCTTCGCGCTGATAAGTTTTCCCGTCTTTGAGATTCGTTTCAATGTCTGCTTTATTGACAAGATACGACCTTAGAAGATCGAGCTGGCCGATGTCGGAAAGCGTGGACGCGGCGACTTTGTCGCCGAGTATGAACGTAATGTCACTCTGTGTATCGTGCTTCAACGACTGTGCTTCCTGCTCCGTGATCAGGTTACCAAGTGTGAGCGTTCCGACAAGGAATTCCTGGAATATCGGGACCGTGACGGCCTGGTAGAGCTTATCGTCGATAACCCAGATCGAGATGTCGTCGGACGAGGGGTCCTTGCCCTGCAGCGCGGCGGCCACAGACGGCTCACCGCGAAGAGTGTCGCCGAATTTCTCCGGATGGTCGAGCCTGAATAGCACCTGCCCTTTGTCGTTTGTCAATGTGAAAAGGTCAACCTGTACCAGCTTGGCGGGACTCTCCTGGCGGTTCAGCACATAATCTTTTATTGTGGCCGGATCGCGCGTCGACAGCTGCGCTTTCAGAACGGGAAGTTCAGAAATGAGCATGCAAGACTCGACCAGGCGCTGATTGCGAAGCGCGAGAAACCTTTTAAAAGTCTGGTAAGTGGTCGTGAAGTCCTGCTGGAGCTTCGCATCCGTAAGCTCGTGGATTTCATTCCGGACGATAAATAAAACCGAACCGCTTATGAGAACGACGAGAGCCATCGTAAGCACGAGAAGGCGGTTGCGCAGTGAGGGAAGAAACAGCCCGTAAAGAAATTTCATGCTCGCCGTTACTCCAGTACCGGATGGACGGTCGTCGTTCCGCCGGCTGTTACCGTCACCGACTCGTCGTCACAGTGAAGCCGCTCGTGCCAGACCTTCATCGTGTAAGCGCCCGGAGGAATGTTTTCGATCTTGAAGAACCCGCGTGCGTCAGGTTTTGCAAAATAAGAGTTGTCCAGAACTACGATAAACGCCGACATATAAGAATGGATATCGCAGAATATTTCCGCAACACCGGTTTTATCGAATCTCACCGGCACGACTTCGCCCGTAGGCCGCCGACCGATATTGAATTTTTTTATCGACGAGAGAGAGAAAACATTGTGATAAGTTTTGTCCTCATTGACGAACTCGACCGTCGTGCCTTTTAACACTGGAAGAACATGCGGAATAAATGTGGCGTTCTTCTGATTCATCGTAGCTTTACCGGGCTCCCCGTTGACCGAAAGTCCTCTACCTTCGAGACAGATTACAACATTCTCGTTTTCATTTGAGTGTGCATTCGCCGCGGCCATATCCATCGTCGGGTCACCGTATCTCATGCCGCGATCCCTCCGCACCACCTGAGAGCCGCCGTGAAGCTCGACTGTTCCCTGAAGAGTTCCTGTCCGATCCTGTTTTGGCTTCGAGTCAGCGTCGTTCTCAACCGTACCCGCCATGTACGCAACAACCGCAATTACCAACCCGATAATGTACTTCTTCCTCATTCTATCCCGTTCATTTCATCAAAATGAAACTACAACCGCCAGTCCGATTACATCGAGATCCGGTTTCGGATTAATATCAATGTCGGTCTTCTCATAATCCAGTTTTAGAAGAAGTCCATGCACTGGCTTGTACCCCAGACCTACCGCGTATCGAGTTGCGTTGGGACTCCAGGCAATAGTTCTAATTACGGGCGACGAGTATTCATAAGGATCGGTGATGTTGCTATACCTCAACGGGTTGTATCGAAGCGCGAGAAAAATACCGGGATAAAATGACGCGTCGATCTTCAGATCAAGGAGGAGCTCCTGGCTCGAAAGATCCAGCCATTGACCGGGAGGAAGCCCGCTCGCGTAGACATAATTAGAATTATAGGTTATATAAGGCGATTTGAACCTGTTGAAAATGTATTCCGCATTAAGCTCGTAGTAAAGATAACTTACTCTCGCGTCCACGCCGTAAGTGGACTGAATGTACTTACCGAGCGAACCGTATGTGTTTTGAAAACTCTGATTCGCAGCCGAGGATGTCATATACGGGCCAACCGAATATGACGCGCCGAGACTTCCCCAGATCGCGGGATGAACCGCTAGTCTTCCCTGGAATGACGGGTTGGCATTTACGTTGTAGTCGCTCGAAGTGGAAGAGAGCGGGGCATTCGTGAGCGCGAAGTCATAATCAAGGAACCCGTCGAAGAAAGTTCCGAAAGCTTCCGCACCGATATAATACGCGCCTGTGTAAACAGAAGTGAGCTTGCCGCCATACTGGCTCCCCGCGGCGGCCGCGGCAGGTGGATCGAGGTACCCGGTTTGCGGAGATACATTTTGTTGATATGTAAAGAAGAGCGGGTAACCGATAAAAGGATTGTCCGGTGCGAGCTGGCGTTTCGGGAACGACCCGAATGGCGTGAGGATCTTTCCGGCCGAAACTGAAAGTGCGTCGCCCAGGAGATCTGCGACTGTCACGTAAGCGAGCTTGAAGTCGATTCCCTTGAACGACGGAGCGCTCTGTGGACTGTTAGCAAGGTCCGCCGTCAGAGAGACCGAGTTGTTCAGGTCTGCCTCCATGAAGACATCGAACTGATGGATATTGAACTGGATGTAGTCGTTAGGAACCGAGTTCAGGTCCCAGCGGCTGTCTTCGCCCCCCTTCAATACTTGGAAATCGTAATCGCCCCACCATTTCACCTGGGCAAAGGACGTAGTGGTACAGAACAAGAGGTAGATTATACATATACGTTTCATTTTCGTTCTATTTTGAATCAAAAAGGTTACTTCGCTCGCAGATGCGGCGCAATGTGCCAGTGAGAAAGGCGTAACAGATATACTAACTGATGTGAGGCTCAAAGAGTTTCCTCATGTAGTATTAATCCCGGCTCACGACCGCGTGCCGGATTGCCGGAGTCCAACCTTCTCTCACATCTTGCAATTGCACCACGCCGTATTTAAACTCACTCCAATGCACCGAGAGGAAAGAGAATGAGCAAAGGACCTATGAAAGCACTCGGCAAAATTGCTCGGCCGGTGGTCCGCGCGTGGCTCATAGCGGGTACACTCGATATAACTGCCGCGTCGGTCTACTACCCTCTGGTTTATAAATTCAAGCTGATACTATTGTACCAGAACATCGCCAGCGGCGTATTCGGTGACAGTGCTTTCCGTAGCGGAATTCCGATGGCGGCTCTCGGACTTCTGTTTCATTATCTCATCGCGCTCAGCTGGACGTTTATATTTTTTTTCCTTTACCCCAGAATCAAAATGATGTCAAAAAACAAATTCGCAACAGGAACGACCTACGGCATTTTTGTCTGGGCTGTAATGAACCTGGTCGTCCTACCTTTAAGTAACGTGGAGCATTCTTCGTTCAACATAGGCCGTGCCCTCGTGGCAGCACTTTTCCTTGTGTTCTGCATTGGTCTACCGATTTCTATAGTCGCGACAAAGTTCTACTCAGAAATCTAACGGTTCGTTTTGACAGAAAAAGAAATAGTCAAATCCCGGCTCGCCAATCAGCTTCTTGTCGGCTCGAAGGCGAAGTCACCCGCGGATGTCGTCGAGCAGCTCGTCGGGATACATGCACAAGATTACGCAGGGAGCGAATTATCGATCGGTGTCCGGCTTCGTGGATCTAACCTTATCGACATCGAAGAAGCGATCGCCGAGAGGGAAATTGTCCGTACCTGGGCAATGCGCGGGACATTACACTTCATTGCGGGACGGGATATGCGTTGGATTCTTAAACTCCTCGCTCCGCCGATGATCATTGCACTCGCGCGCCGGTATAAGGAATTGGATTTAGACGCCGCAATATTTAGAAAGGCGGAATCTCTTCTTTCGAAAACATTGAGCGGTACAAAACAACTGGCGCGTGCGGAGTTGGTGTCCGTCCTGGAGAAGAGCGGCATTTCATGCGCAGGCCAACGCGCTGTGTTCATCCTGCACCGGGCTTCCCTTGATAGAGTTATCTGTTTCGGCGTAAATCGCGACAAACAGCAAACGCATGTCTTGTTTGAAGAGTGGGTGCCCGAGAGCAGGCAGTATGGACCCGAAGAATCTCTGGCTCAACTGGCCTTTCGATATTTCGCCGGCCACGGTCCGGCTACTATTCAGGACTTCATCTGGTGGTCGGGTCTGAAATCGGGTGACGCGAACACCGGACTCGAACTTGCGCGATCATCTCTTGAGCATGTGGACAACGCGGGCAAGAGATACTGGATGCCGCCTCACGTATCGTGGCCGAGAGTAAGATCTCCGGTCGCTCACCTCCTTCCGGGATTCGACGATTTTCTTCTGGGATACAAAGACAGGGGCGCGTCTCTCAATCCAACACACGCCAGGCATTTGCAGCGGGGAGGAATGTTCGCACCCTTCATCCTAATTGACGGCCATGTCGTGGGAACATGGTCGAAGAAAGTGAAAAGAGACGAAGTCATTGTATCACCCCAGCTTTTCTCTCCACCGGACAAGGCAACTGTAAAGTCGATTACTGAAGCGGCGCAGCGTTACTCGAAATTCATTGGGTTGTCTCCAGCACTGGTCTGGAAGAAATCTGGCAGTGGGTTTCCTTAGGCAATTGACTCCTCTGTGCGCACTCTGCGGTCGGGATAAACCCAGCTTCCGGCTACACAGGAGGCGCAAAGACGCGAGAGAATCGTCAGACGATGATGAGACAAAATACCAGAAGACTCATCCGTTTGCATTTCGCAGTTTCACTTCTTAAAATCGTTAAGACCTGGGCGTGATGGTCGACTGTTATCAGAAAGGTCCGCGTAAGCATCGGGAGGGCAAAGTGAAACGCGTTTTAGGATTTCTTAGACTCTTTCCGGTATTCATCGTACTTTCAATTCTCGCGATGTTTTGCAGCAATCCCGCCGGAAACAACAACGGCGGAGGCCAAACAGGGAAGGTCGATTCCATCTCTCTCTGTAACTCCACGATCGCCAGGACAAGCCTTGGCGACGTTATCGACGGCGACATGGTCGTCGTGGGAACGTACTTAAAGGACGGCGACTCGCTTTCTCACCTGGTAGGCGGGCTGATCTATTCTATGGTGGTTACAGGAATCGACTTCTCTACTCTCAGCGCGACTCACTTCTCGTTTGCAAACGGCATCTACTCCTACAGGACTCCCGGTCACGCTATCGATCTCGTATTCTATTTCGCGGAAGACTATGGCGCATTCCATTCGGGCGATACGATTCCATACAACTTCTTCTCAACTGACTCGTACGTGACAAATGTGCAAATCGGATTGAACGGCGTCACTTACGACAACGGCCCGCTCTACGATATCGTTCAGGGAAGCATTTCCTTTAACAATCTCACTCCGGTCGTCTCGGTTCAGACGACGAAGATTGCATTCACTGTAAAGAGCGCGGGACAATTCTCGGTCCGGCTCGGAAACTATGTGGACTCGCTCCTCGTCACGATGACAACTGCCCGAGCAACGATCCAGACATTCCGTGACCAGCTTGACGCCGGCGGTTTCGGGTTCTCGTATGATTCATCCGTTTATAAGAGTAAGGCGTTCAACATTAATGAGACGATCTACGGCTCTATGTTCTACATGAAGAAGAACGGCCAGTTATGGTACTGGGAGGGATACTACCTCGGGAACGTGCACAAAGGAAATTTGAACTACTTCATGAGAGGCCTCGCGTCGAACATAAGGCAAAATTATACCGGATACTTTTGTGACCCGGTGTATGCGGATTCATTCGGAGTCGCGATACACGACACTTCGCTTACGTTCGGGCACTTCTATTCAATTTACGGAGACACGCTTCTCTATCTCCTGAGCGGCTAGTCCATAGCGGATTGGTCGGTCGCTGCAAGCACACTCACAGGAAATTTTAAATCCTAAAACCTTGCCCAAGGCATCCCTTCAGGAAAACTCTGAACAAATTCCAAATTCAACATCCAGAAACGCGGCGGATGCTGGATTACGACGGACATCGTCTTTAGGGTGATACGCGATTCGATAACGGCAAAACGACTTCGCCGACCGGGAGCAAGCCATGAGCCTCTACGAGGACATGGGAATCACCGTAGATGAAATGCCAATGTACAATCATGACCACAGGCTGTCGACTTCCTCACGTCTTCACGAAAGCTTCAAGGACAGATTCCTAGAGATACTATCGGCAGCAGGGGTGTGGATAATGAAGCGGAAGCAATAAAAAGCTTCCAAAACGATCAATCTGAGCTTCACAACGCCCTTCTTCACCCTGCCGCTGCGTTGTTGAAAACGGATCGGACGGTAAGATTCCGTTTATCAGGCAAGCGGATTGATGTGTACCGCTGTCAATGTCTGCCCGTACCACGCATTGTCATATAGATCGACCCCTTGAATCTAAGTTGACATCGTACCAAAAAGCCCATATATTGCTTCCACTGGCTGTTGCTTCGCTGATACGGTAATTCATTCTGAGAGAGGAGGTACATCCATATGCCTTCAGATGAAAGTACCGAATCTTCAACTCTCGACCGACGCAGATTTATTGCTACCATAACCACTGTACTCCCTGCCATCGCCGTAGTTGGTCTTTCGTTTATCATCGATTCCTGCAAAAAAAACAATCCGGTCAGTAGTTGCGCCGATTGTGCTTCTTCATGCACTACCGGCTGTTCGACATCGTGCACAGGGGCTTGCAAAGCGACTTGTGCGGACGATTGCACGGGAGCATGCAAAAGTACGTGCACGGCAAGTTGTGCCAACGATTGCACGGGTGCATGCAAAAGCACATGCACGGCAAGTTGTGCCAACGATTGTTCCGGTGGATGTACTGGGTGTACCGGCACCTGCCAAAATAGTTGCTTGGGCGGTTGCACGGGAACATGTGGAACGAATTGTACAGGTACCTGTGTGGGTACATGCAAAACTACCTGCTCAGGGGCATGCGGATTAGGGTGTGCAGGTGCATGCACTTCTTGCACTAGCTGCACAGGTGGATGCACTACGACGTGTTCCGGAGGGTGTTGGCAGACTTGTAAGGGTCAGTATATGCTGTAATTCTTTATGACCTCGGCTGAATCGTTTTTTCAATCTGTTCTACGGCATCGATGACTGCTGCGAGCAACTATTTTTACTCGAGGATCCAATTCTGCGGGCAAATTCAGTTCCGTCTATGATCCAAAGCAATTGATTATGGAAAATTATATTTTCGGCAAGAATCAGAAGAACTGGGGGGAGGTAGTAGCTAAGAACGTTACTCTTATCGTAACCGAAGACTGCCAGCTCAGATGTCGCTACTGCTACCTTCATGGCAAGAATCATGTAAACAAAATGAATTGGGACGTTGCGAAGAAAACAGTCGACTATCTCCTTTGTAACCGGGAGTTGTTCAAGGAACAGTCGGTGATATGGGATTTCATCGGCGGTGAGCCCTTTCTGGAAATCGAACTTATCGACGAGGTCAGCGATTATATCAAGCGCCGAATGTATGAGGAATCCCACCCGTGGTTCAACAGCTATCGATTCAGCTTCTCTACCAACGGACTCTTATACGACGACCCCCGGGTGCAGAAATATATCGAAAAGAATACGACACATCTCAGTATCGGGATTACTATCGACGGCACACAACGCAAACACGACATGCAGAGAGTGTACCCGAATGGACGGGGTTCATATGCCGATGTAATAAGGAACGTCCCTCTGTGGCTATCGCAATTCCCGAACTCGGGCAGTAAAGTCACCGTCGCCCACGACGACCTACCGTTCATCTTTGAGAGCGTTCTTCACCTTTGGGGTCTAGGGATCAATACTGTTAACATCAATGTCGTCTTCGAGAATATATGGCAAGATGGCGACGACGCGATTCTAGAAGAACAACTGGTAAAGCTCGCGGACTATGTACTTTCAAACAGGCTTTTCACCAAGGTAAGCGCTTCATTCTTTTCGGATACGATCGGTCAATTCTTGGACTGTGTGAACGATAACCAGAATTGGTGCGGTGCGGGCAGAATGCTCGCCGTGGATTATAAAGGAGATTTCTACCCCTGTATCAGGTTTGCACCATTCTCCATGCTCAAGCGAAAGCCAAGGTGCATAGGAAACTGTTTCGAAGGCATTGATCAGAACAAGCTTCGACCATTTCTTGCTCTTGATAGGATTAGCCAGAGCTCCCGGGAGTGCATTGAGTGCGAAGTGTCGAGAGGATGCGCGTGGTGTCAGGGACTGAACTACGACGAAGCTGATACGGACACGATCTATCAACGGGCAGTATTTATCTGCAAAATGCATAAAGCACGAGTACGTGCCAACAAGTACTACTGGGAACGATTCCAAAGAATGACAAATGAAGGGCGTAACTTCGTGGGTGTTGAGCAATCACGTTCGCATTGACAATGAAATTCTTAATACTCCCGGTCGATAAGTCGTCTGTCTCGTTCTGTTTCTACGCTAATCGATATGATCCGTCAGAGCCGGAGCCAATTCCCAAAGCAACGATAAAGACTGCTGTAAATTTTGCATGCACGAACGGATTGACAATCCATTTTCTCTATGGAAGGACGGACCCTCCTTCGCAATATAAACGCATCATCGAAAGCATAAACCACGTAAAGATCGTCCCGCTGACTCTCGCTAAAAAATACCCTGAAAGTATCGTCGTCATCGACTCTGAAGAAATCGAGCGCGTCGGGAATTCCGGCCTTGACCCGGGACGAAACGTGATCGTTCGTTTGTCAAAGGAATTTCTCCCTCAGCTGGCAGCCATTCTTCCCCGCCTGTTCGGAATCTTCCAGAGACTCAATTTGTGCATCGTGGGGATGGAAAGCATTACCGAGATAGAACTCGATCTCTATGGCCAACAACTATTAATGCTCGCCGAGAGCGTATCCCGCTACTACCGTCAAGGTAATATTTTCGAACTGAACTTACTTTCGGATAGAATCGTTCTGGATAAGATGAAGAACTGTGATGCTGGTTGTGAACATTTCACCGTCGGTCCCGACGGTCGGTTGTATCTCTGCCCTGGTTTTCTTTATGACGATCCCGATGCATCCGTCGGTAGCCTTGAAGAAGGAATACATATACCCAATCCAGAGCTCCTCCGACTCGATCACGCTCCGATATGTTCTCATTGTGATGCTTACCAATGCATGCGTTGTATCTACCTCAATAAGAAATTAACCCTGGAAGTCAACACCCCTTCACACCAACAATGTGTCGCCTCGCACAAAGAGCGGAGCGGGTCGGAAAAAATTCTAACCATCCTACGGGATATACCCGCTTTCGCCGGTATGAAAAATATTCCGCCGATAGATTACGACGATCCCTTGATTCTGTTGCGACGATCTAGAGAACAATCTTCCGAGGGCGGATACATGATTGCGAAAACCCCGGTCATGACGGACATTCGTGGGCAAACCAATCCGCTCACACGCAAGACAACAGAGCAAACATTAAACTACAAGAGCGATTCCGCCGAGCAACCGTCAATAGCAGTCTTGATGAAAGTCCTCAGGAACCAGGAAGAAATTTTGGAATTATTGAAGAAAGGAGCGCACCCATTCATGAACACGAACAAAAATGACGGAAATTCAAATCCTGAACCTACACGGAAAACTACCGCGGCTTTGACAAAAAAAATAGTAGGTAGTGTGGCTCCGGCTGAACGGGACGAAATTCGAGCGCTATTCGAGAGAAAAAATGGATTAACGGAATTATTCCGCTCCCTCAGCAGCCTTAATGAGGCAGAGCTTCAGTCAAGCGCACTTTACGAAAGAATAGTTGCCGATATGGGGGATGTGAGTGTCCGATTTCAAAAGTGGTGGGATGCAATGAGCAAAAAATACTCCTGGGATAATATCCCCGGTTATAAATGGGAAATCGATTTCGATTCATGCGAGATTTATCTGGAGAAACAATAGTCAGAGAGTAGGTGATTGATCAAATAAAGCCGGGACTTCGGGTTCCCCCTTTTTTTCCGCCCGGCACCTCTGCCTCCGGAACATTCTTCTAAAACAGCCTCGGTTCCCTCCTCCCTGCGCTTTGCTCTGCCACATCCATCTTCGCCGGACTAATGATATTGGACTGCAGGCTGTCGACAACCAATATCGGTTTGTTGTTCTTGAGGATTTCGATTTTCATCTCTTTCTGCAGAACCGAAATCCTATATGTCGTCTCCGCGGGACGAGCCGAAATCGGAATCATGAAAATGCAAAGGATCAGCAGTAGGAATTGTTTCATTTTATGAACCTCTATTCTAGATCGCGGGTAAATGAGTCCAAAGAGTGCTCGCTGGTGCCGATAATTGTCCGCAGCGCCGAAGAGCCGCAGATATGGTACAACGTAACGAAGAGTTTCTCGATAGGGTCAAGGATAATCATGTACTATCACTTAGTCACAGGTGCGAACACATTGAATGTTTATCCGACGGCGGCAATATCGTATAAATTCTAGTTAACAGGCCAACTGGGTTCGCTCGATTGCCCTGCCAGGAAGAGACTCTCTAATACACTCCCGTCTCGAGTGTAATGAATCCGACCAGGAATCCGTGGTTCCTTGGAGGCGAATCGAAGTTGTCCTTCACGCCGGCCTGCAAACCCAGACTGAATCTCGGTTTCCCCTTGCCCGGCGATCCGAAAAGTCTGAACACCGAGAAGCCGGCTTTAGGTGCGACTCTGAACCATGAGATTTCCCTCGCTCCGAACAACGCTGTGTCCCAGCCGATAAACACAGACGCCTGCATACTTACCTCGTCCACGGACGAGTTCGCGATGAGATTGACGTGAAGTTGTCCGTTCGAAGCGATCGGAAGGAGGAGGAAGAACAGCTGTCCAAAGAAGCTTGAAAGCGAATCGAACTGCATCTCTACGCCGCCGAGATACTCTGCCGCTCCGATTACCACCATGCACGGTGACCAGTAGGAAATATTGGACCTGTTGGAATTGTACGGATCGTGAGGGAGGATCGGAACGGTCATGTTCCACTGATACGCAACCCGTTCAGCTGAAAATCTTATATATAACCCCGGTGTGATTTCGTTGGATTGGAGTGATGTGAACACGCCGAGCTGCTGTGCGTCGGCTTCCGAGCCGGCAACAGCACAGAGAAACGCGAGCATGCATACCTTTCTCACGACTGTTTGCCCTCCTCAACGTTCGAAATGTGATCGTTACCTTACTTCCTTTTCACCAAGCTGGCAACGGTCACTAACACGGAGCTCGCGAGCTAATTTTTAAGAGCTAATAGCTAACCGCAGTTCCTCAATCATTCTTCCTCGAACAGATCCTTCTGCTCGCCGTTCGAACCGTTCCCACCGCCGTCCTCCTCGGCGATGACGCGCGCAACGGCAGCGATCGAGTCGCTTCCCTGCAGCCTGATGAGGCGCACACCCTGCGTGTTGCGGCCGGCAAGTCGAATGTCTTTCACGTGCTGACGGATCAGGAAACCCTTGGTCGTGACGATCATTATATCGTCGTTGTCGATCACTTCCTTTATCGCGAGGAGCTTGCCGTTCCTGTCGCTTGTCTTGACGGTGATCAGGCCCTTCCCGCCGCGGTGACGATGCGTGTACTCGTCGACTTCGCTCCGCTTTCCGAATCCCTTATCGGTGACGACGAGGACGCTGGCATCGGACCTTCCCATAGCAATCATGCCGATCACCTCGTCGGCCCGTGAAACGTTCATTCCTCTTACGCCACGCGCGCTGCGGCCCATCGTGCGCACGTCTTTCTCGTTGAACCTCAGAGCGAATCCGTTCTTGCTCCCGATTATAATGTCCTGTTTGCCGCTTGTCAGGAGCGCGTCGATGAGCCTGTCGCCCTTATCGAGTCCGATCGCGATGATGCCAACCTTCCGCGGATTTGAGAACTCGTTCAGCGCGACCCTCTTCACGAATCCCTTCTTCGTCACCATCGTGATGAAGATTTCTTCTTCGAAGTCTTTGACCGGCAGGAACGCGGTAATCTCTTCGTCGGGCATTTTCCCGATAAGGTTCACGATCGATCTTCCACGCGACGCGCGGCCGCCTTCAGGGATCTCGTGAACTTTGAGCCAGTATGCCCTTCCCTTGTCAGTGAAGAAAAGGATATACTGGTGTGTCGACGCGATGAACATGTGCTCGACAAAATCGTCTTCGCGGGTCGTCTGCGCGGTGATCCCTTTTCCTCCGCGGATCTGGCGCCTGTAACCGCTCACCGGGTAACGCTTGATGAATCCGTTATGCGTGATCGTCATGACGACGTCTTCTTCCGCGATCATATCTTCGATGCTGAACTCGGATGCCTTCTCGACAATCTCCGTCCTTCTCTCGTCTCCAAAGTTCTTCTTGAGTTCAAGGAGCTCGTCGCGGATTGTTTGCATCCGAATTCCCTTACTGGCGAGAATTGCACGCAATTTTTCGATCAGCTTTATCGTCTCCCGGTACTCGTCTTCGATCTTCTTTCTCTCAAGACCCGTCAGTCTCTGCAGCGTCAGCGCGAGGATCGCCTTGGCCTGAATCTCGCTGAGCTTGAATTTCCTCATCAGGTTGACCTTTGCGTCCTCAGGATCCTTCGATTTCTTTATGAGCCGGACAACTTCATCGATGTTGTCGAGCGCAATCTTATATCCTTCGAGTATGTGTGCCCTCTTCTCGGCAGCATCGAGGTCGAACTTCGTCCTGCGCACCACCACCTCGTGGCGGTGCTCGATGAACTTCTCCATCATTTGCTTGAGCGTGAGGACTTTCGGCACGCCGTCCACGAGCGCCAGCATGATCACGCCGAACGTCGTCTGCATCTGAGTGTGCTTGTAAAGATTGTTGAGAACGATTTGTGCTTCCGCGTCCCGCTTTAGCTCCACGACGACGCGGATGCCGTCGCGGTCCGATTCGTCTCTGATATCAGAAATATCTTCGAGCTTCTTCTCGCGGACGAGGTCGGCAATTCTCTCGATGAGGCTCGCCTTGTTTACCTGGTACGGCACTTCGGTGATGACGATGTTCACGCGCCCTGATTTGGTCGTCTCGATGTTAGCCTTCGCGCGAAGGATAATCCTGCCGCGGCCGGTTTTGTAAGCTTCCCTGACTCCCTCGTAACCGAATATGATTCCGCCCGTCGGGAAATCGGGTGCTTTCACAATCTTGATCAGCTTTTCGTCCGACGTGTTGGAATCTTTAATGAGCGCCACTATTCCGTCGACCACATCGCTCAAATTGTGCGGCGGAATGTTCGTCGCCATGCCGACAGCGATTCCGCTTGCGCCGTTGACCAGGAGGTTCGGAATGAGAGACGGCATAACGGTCGGCTCTTTGAGCGACTCGTCGAAGTTCGGAACGAAATCGACGGTGTTCTTTTCTATATCGCGGAGCATTTCGGCAGCGATCCTGGAGAGGCGTGCCTCGGTGTAACGCATTGCCGCGGGTGAATCGCCGTCGATGGATCCAAAGTTTCCCTGCCCGTCAACGAGCGGGTAACGCATCGAAAAGTCCTGTGCCATCCTGACGAGCGTGTCGTACACTGCGCTGTCGCCGTGGGGATGATATTTACCGAGTACCTCTCCGACGATCCTCGCGCATTTCTTGTAGGGTTTGTTGTAATCGAGACTCAGTTCCGTCATTCCGAAGAGGACGCGTCTGTGTGCGGGTTTGAGACCGTCTCTCACATCGGGGAGCGCCCTCGCGACGATTACGGACATCGCGTAATCGATGTAAGAGCCCCTTATCTCATCTTCTATATCTACCGGAACCACTTTTTCATTTAACGCCATAACCATCCCTGTTTTCTGAAATTTCTTTTAAATTATCATGCGAGCGCCAGACAAACCTGCCGCTGCGATTAATGTAACCCTTCTCGACTGCGTCTTCAGCCCGTGCAAGACCACCTATGAAACTGTCCGCATCGATGAACCGCGGTTTGATCACGAAGTTTCCGTGCGTGTCGATGTAACCCCACAATCCATCCGCCTCGACCGCAGCGAGACCCGATGAAAAAAAGAGGGCATTCTCAAACCTTATGTCAAACGGCTGGGCACCGGTAGTGTCGATAAAACGCCAGGTCCCTTCCCTCTCGACCAGCGCGAGGCCGTCGTGAAATTCCCTCGCGTTGACAAATGGGCCGGGAATAACCGTCTCACCTTTCGTGTTTACGTATTTCCAATTGCCGGCAACGTCGACTGCGGCAAGCCCACCAGAAAAACTCCCCACCCTGTCGTAATCGAGTCCGATAATCATCTTGCCGGTGGTATCGATGAACCCCCGCTTGCCGTTCAACGTAACATTCGCAAGTCCACCGGAGAAGTCTCCCGCAGAGTCATAAATGTAGTTTACAACCAGGCGGCCGCTTCTATCGATGTAGCCGAATTTTTCAACGTCGTTGAAAAGATTTATAGAGAACCGTTTCATCACACGAGCTCTGCCGTCGTGGAAGTCGCCTGCCTCGAGATACTGAGGCTCTATTATCTCGTGACCCGTCGTGTCGATGTAGCCCCACTTTTCGCTGCCAAGGAAAGTAGCGTTTCGCACCCTGGTTAGTCCCTCGGAGAAATTACCTCCGTCGACGTAGTCGGTGTTGATGGTTGAATCGCCTTTGGGGTCGATATATGTGAGGTGCCTGTAGAACCACCAGTAGAAGGAGACGAAAACTTCCTTGCAGTATCCTTCCGAGAATTGCGATCCTTTGGAGTACACCGGAGGGATCGCGACGCGTCCCCACGAATCGATATAACCGAATTTCCCGTTCACCTCAATCGGGAATCGCGGGGTCTGCGCCTCCGCCCAGTTGAACCGAAGACACATGCCAATCACGACGACTAGCAGATAAATTTGCCCGCTTCGCCTCATAGACCCAGTTTGTTGAGAAGGAAGTTAAGTCTTCCTCTCAGTCCAAGTCCATAACCGAATCGCGAAGCGGTTCCGCGCCCGTAATGACGGATATAGTTGTCCATTTCAAAATGCTTCAGGGTAAAACCTTTCGCCGCCGCTCCGGCAAAGTTCTCCATGGTCGGCATGCCATGGTGTTTAAATGGCGGAAGTTCGAAGTAAGCGTTTCTCCGTAGCATCATGTAAGCAGAAATAAGAATCGGTGTCCCTTCGGTAGTCGAGAACCCGCGTTTGTTGACATGGTCGAGCCGGCCAACGCCATAAAGTTTCTCGTCCTCGTTCAGCGCGCTCACCATCCGCTCGAGAAATCCGCCTCGCATTGTCTGCGTGTCACTGTCGAGGAAGAAAAGATACGGTTCTGTTCTCTCGAGGGCCGCGGCGTGCATTGCCGGACCATGGTAGATGTTCTTCTCGTAAAATCTGGTCAGAATTCTAACGGGATTTTTTTGCGCAAGTGCTCTGATCGCGTTCCTCGACTGGTCGCGCGAGCCGTTATCAATTATTAGCATCTTTACGTCGGGATAAAATTTCCGGAAGGATTCTACCGCGATCTCCAGTAGATCAATCGTCTGATAATTCGTAACTACTACGCAGACATCGTCAAGCATCGGTTGCCCCCATTCTCATAAAATCTTTCCCATTGAAACAGACTGACATAGAATTGTCCATCGATTAACCTCTTCCTAACCCTCTCCTAAAAGGAGAGGGAAGCGTTGGCTCCCGAAGAGGCATACCCGATCGGTGTTTCCCTGTCACCGCTGCGTCTCCACGAACTCGAGTATGCGCCGCGCGACACCATCGACATTCCTGAGAACATCCAGATTATTAAATCTGAGGGTGGTAAGTCCATTCGCTCTCAGCTCTTCCTCCTTCCTTGCGTCCCGCTCGATCGTCTCGGGATCAGTGACGTGTTCTGAACCGTCTACCTCGATCGCAAGTCTGATCTTCCAACAAACGAAGTCGACAATATAAGAACCGATCGGTACTTGCCTCCTGAAATGTAATCCCAGTCGATTTCCTCTGAGTTGTAACCAAAGCTTCCGCTCTGCGTCAGTCGGCGCTTTCCTGAACGCCTTTGCAGACGCCAGAGCTCGCTTCTCATAAAGAATCTTTGCAGCGACCATCAAACACGCACCACTGCATCATTGAGCCTTTGCCAAAAGGCAACCCTATCTCCCCCTCTTAGGGGGAGACTGAGAGGGGGTTTGTACAATGAATCGGTCCATCTTTCGACGATACGACCGCATGGAATCTCCAGACTTGTAATTACTCCCATTTCAGACATCAAGGTTTCTGACATACTTCGCGTTCTTCTCGATGAATTGCTTTCGCGGCTCGACTTCTTCGCCCATAAGAATTGAGAATGTCCGATCGGCTTCGGCGGCGTTTTCTATGGTTACCTGGAGCAATGTCCTCTTAGCGGGATCCATCGTCGTCTCCCACAGCTGCTCCGGGTTCATCTCGCCGAGACCCTTGAACCGCGACACGACCACATCACCTTCGCTCCCCTTCTTGTAAGACTTTATGATATCTTCTCTATCGTCCTCACTGTATGCATATTGCTCGGCCTTTCCTTTTTTCACTTTGTAAAGCGGCGGCTGCGCGATATACACTTTCCCTATCTCCACAAGTTCCTTCATGTAGCGGAAGAAAAATGTCAGTAGGAGTGTCCTGATATGACTCCCATCGACATCGGCATCGGCCATCAGGATGATTTTTCCGTATCTCGCTTTGCTCGCGTCGAACTCCTCGCCGTCACCGATGCCGGCTCCGATCGCCTGGACGATCGCGCGGATCTCGTCATTCTCGAGAATCTTGTTCATTCTCGCTTTTTCAACATTCAGAATTTTTCCTTTCAGCGGAAGGATTGCCTGGAACTGCCTGTCGCGCCCCTGTTTTGCCGAGCCACCCGCGGAATCTCCCTCGACGATGAAGATCTCGCAGTGCTCCGGATCGTTTATAGAACAGTCGGCAAGTTTACCGGGAAGATTCGAGGACTCGAGCGCGTTCTTCCGTCTTACGATCTCGCGAGCTTTCCTCGCCGCCTCGCGCGCCTCCGCAGAAGTCACCACCTTCTCGATGATCCTCCGAGCGATGCCCGGGCTTTCCTCCAGGTACTGCCCGAGTTTGTCGTTGACTATCGTCTGGACGATGCTTTCCACCTCGCTGTTGCCGAGCTTCGTCTTCGTCTGTCCTTCGAACTGTGGCTCGGGGACTTTCGTACTTATCACGACGGTGAGACCTTCCCTGAAATCATCGCCAGTCAGGTTGACTTTGTCGGTCTTGACGAGGTTGTTCTTCTCAGCGTATGACTTCAGCGTTCTCGTGAGTGCGCTCCTGAACCCGCTGACGTGTGTCCCGCCTTCAATCGTGTTGATGTCGTTCACGTACGAGAACAGGTTTTCACGGTAGTCGTCGCAGTACTCGAATGCAACTTCCACCGACACCCCCTCACGCTCGGCTGAAATGTATATCGGGTCTTTTGTCAGCGCCTTCCTTGTGCCGTCGATGTACCGCACGAATTCGGTGAGGCCTCCGGTATAGTGGAATATCTCTTCCTTCCCGTCCCGTTTGTCGAGGAGCTTTATCTTTATCTCAGGATTCAGGAACGCGAGCTCGCGCATCCTTTCGGCGACAGTCTCGAACTTGTAGCTGCGGTTCTTGAAAATCTCCCTGTCGGGAGTAAATATCTGCGTCGTGCCCGTCCTCGGGTCTTTCCCGATCACCTTGACGGGCTCGACCGGGTCGCCCCGCTTATACTTCTGGTAAAAGATTTTCCCTTCGCGATAGACCTTCGTTTCCATAACCTCGGAGAGCGCATTCACCACGGAAACTCCGACACCATGAAGGCCGCCCGACACTTTGTAAGTGGACTTGTCGAATTTCCCACCGGCATGGAGCATCGTCATAACAACTTCAAGGGCAGACTTCTTTTCCTGCGGGTGCATGTCGGTCGGGATACCGCGTCCGTCGTCTTCAACGGTTACGCTGAAGTCCTTATTTATCGTCACGATAATGTTTTTGCAGAAACCGGCAAGCGCCTCATCGATCGAGTTGTCGACGACTTCATACACGAGGTGGTGCAAACCGCGCTGGCCGACGTCTCCGATATACATTGCGGGGCGTTTCCTGACAGCTTCCAGTCCCTTGAGGACGGTAATACTTTCGGCGGTATAGTCCTCGCCGTTTCCACCCTTAGGCTTGGTCGCCTTCCCGGCACCGCTCCTGGAAAGCAGTTTCAAGTCGTTCGGATCGGGTTTCGCTTTGGGCGGCTTTCCGTTCTTCTGTATTTTTTGCGGTTTGGCTTTAGTAGCCGCTTCCTTCTTCGCCATGAATTGCCTCTTTTAAATGAAAAAAATATCGTTGACGCCCGACTCGGGATAGCTGTCCCGGATCTTCTTAAGGATCGTCGGTTTCATGAAAACCAGCTCGTTGCGCCACGCGCTATTGGCCGCCTTGATGTACAGGATCCCGTTCTCGATTCTGGAGATTTCCGTGTTCTTTCCGATCATTGCGCCGACAATCTCCTCCCATTCGGCAACGACCTTGTAAGCCTTCAGCCGCTCGGATACTCCCTCCTGCTGTGAAAATTCCTTTATCAAATCGCCAACCCTTCTTGCTTCAGGCATCTTCGTACACCACATTTCCCTCGCGGACAAAATGATACTTCGTTTCCCGCGTGTCGAGGAGCTTCTCATCGTAGCTCAGTAGATCGGTTGCAGTGATGAATGTCTGTCCGAGCGTTGCAACAGCGCGCACCGTTTTTGTCGCCCGCGAGTAATCAAGCTCTGTCATCACATCATCGAGAAGCATAGCAGGAGTCTCGCCGAGCATCTCCCTTATGTAATGGAACTCCGCAATCTTCAGCGCAACAAGGAATGTCTTATGTTGACCCTGGGACGCGAACTCCCTTATTGGCTTCTCGTTCAGCATGAAGCCGATATCGTCGCGGTGCGGACCGGCAAGGGTTGAGCCGCGTGCGCATTCCGCGGCGGCCAGTTTCTCCAACGCCGCGTGAAATTCCTGGCTTATATTCGCTTCGTACCGGAATGACGGCTCATACAAGAGTCCCGGGACTTCACCAAGCTCCACGAGGAGTGAGTAGGCCCGTCTGAATGTCTCCTGGAACCCGCTAGCGAATTCAGCACGCTTCGCCATTACTCTTGTACCATGAAGCACCAGTGCATCGGTCCACGCAGCAAGGATTTCCCGGTCCAAGATATCGTTCAGCTTTGCGTCGAGCAGGATCTTGTTTCTCTGCTTGAGCGCGCGGCGGTACTCGAGCAGTTCTTCGAGATACGCGTGCGACACCTGCGAAAGGACCATGTCCGCAAATTGTCTCCGTTCCGAGGGCGCACCGCTCGTCAGCGCGAAATCCTTCGGAGCAAGGACGACGATCGGGAACATCCCTATCACGTCAGCACTTTTCCTCACTTCGTTGTTGTCGAGAAGATACTTCTTCCCGCCGCCGGCCTCCGATGTAAATCGAACCCTGTTAACCATGCCGCTGTCTTTTTCCATCAGAGCTTCCACCGAGAACGCATCTGCGCCGAACTTACGCACCGCATCGTCGGGCTGCTGCAGGAAGCTTTTCGTCAGGCAGACGTACGACAGTGCTTCGAGAATACTCGTCTTTCCCTGTGCGTTGGCACCTGTTATGATGTTAATGCCGTCGCTGAACTCCAGCGCCGACTCGGCATGATTTCGGAAATTTATAAGTTGTACTTTCTTGACTTTCATTACTCAATTGAGTCTGAGCGGCATCACCAGGATAAGTATGTCCTGAGCGCGCGATCCATCGGGCGCACCGGCTGTTCCTTTTCCTTCGTCCGGGATCGGTCTGATGGTTGCTGCCCTCGTCGGTGAGGAGAACGCAAACCTGACCTTTCCGGCATCTATGCTCCCCATTGCTTCCGTTATATAGGTCGAGTTAAAACCGATACTGAGCTGATCACCGCCGTTCCATTGTATCTGCAATTTCTCTTCGCCCATCTCGCCCCTGTCTGCATCCTCGGCGGAAATTGTCAGCGCATCTTTGTCTACCGTGAACTTCACGAGATGGTTCACAGAATCGGAAAGAATCGCGACGCGCCTTACCTTTTCCAGGAGCTCACCTCTGTTCACAGTCATAAGTTTGTTGTTGTCGATATCGCTCGGAATCACCGCTTCATAGTCGGGATGCGCGTCCTTGATCAACCGCGTGATCAGTTCCGTATCTGGACTTTTCAACCTGATGTGGTCATCTGCGATGGTTATCTCGATCATGTTTCCTCGTAAATTCTTCGCCGCCAGGTTCAGTGCCTTTTCCTGAATGTTCGCTTCCTTCTTCAATATTTTATCAACAAGCGCCTTGTCTTCGATCCGAACCAGTCTGTGACCGTCGGTCGAGTATATCTTTGCACCTCGACCGGAGAATTGGAAGAGCACTCCGTTCATCGAACGCCTGTGCTCGTCCTTGGAAACGGCAAATACTGTCCGCTCGATAACGGTCCTCAGCGCGTCCGACGACACCGTCGCGGTTTCCGCATTCTCACCCAGAGTGGGAAGCGTCGGGTACTCTTCCGCCGGAGAACATGCGAACCTGTACGAGCCGGACTTTGTCTTCAGCGTGAGCTTGAGTTTGTCATCTGCAGCGAGATCCACCTCCGCGTCTTCAAGGTTCCTCATAATATCAAAAAACTCTTTCGCGTTGACTGTAATCTTCCCATCTGTTCCCTCCGATATGTCGGTGACTGTCGACATGGATATTTCGAGGTCCGTTGCGGAAATCGTAAGTCTTTTCTTGCTCGTCTCCAGCAGCAAGTTCTCAATTGCTGGAATGGTTGTTCTAACAGGAACCACGCCGATCACACGGCCAATCGCGTCGCGAAGTTCTCTGCTATTTGCCTTAAACTTCATTTCCGCCTCCATTGTTTACGGGATATTTCACGAAAGAGTGTTGTGAATTTGAAATAAATTTAGCTTTTTCCGGTCTAAGATTCAATTTCCTCTGTTGAGCTACATTCGCTTTAACGGTCTGATATTCCCTCGCCTTGCTTGCGATCCCAACATTAAACCACTGGAGGTGTCCGGCTCCTGGAGCTGAGGCCTGGATGAATCAGTATCATCTTTGCGCGTCTCCACGGGTGCTCTCAAACCAAGAGATCACCGGATGATTGTTTGTGACTGAACAAATCCCCCTACCTGATTTCCAATCGCGTGTGGAGAACCCCCAATTATTATAAATATTATTTTATATACATAAAGATAATAAGACTAGTAAAGAGTGTGAATATGTTAAATGTCCCGGGCGAAATTTGTAACGTCAAGAGTCGCGGTCAATTGAAATGAGTTCGAGGTCGGGAGTATTGCACAGCGGCCGGTAACAAGATGTTCGTTACTGCAGGTATATCAACACGGTGTTTGTCGGTAGATTTTATTGTCGAAAAGTTTCCATCTATCAACATGAACCGTCTGGATATCGACACGGATATAAACAAGTTCCTCACATTCCGATAAGCTCAATGCGCTTCTTGATCCTCTCATACTTCTCCCGGAAGTGATCGTCATTTGAAAGAAGGTCTGCGACTATCTGGCATGCGTAGATCACGGTTGAATGGTCCCGGCCGCCGAAGTGACTTCCAATTGTTTTCAGCGGAAGCTGGGTAAGCTCTTTTGTGAGATACATCGCGGTTTGGCGGGCAATCACAATCTCCTGCTTCCTGGTTTTCGCTCTCAGCTGATCTTCAGTCACATCAAACAAGTCCGACACGATTTTCTGAATATCCTCTACGGTAACCGACGCCTTTCTACTTATGGCAAGACTGCGGACCACTTCCTTGGCGAGGTCGACACTAACATCGCGGTTGTTAAGACTGGCCTTCGCGAGAATACTGATGACGCTTCCCTCCAGCTCGCGGATATTTGACGTAACATTTGCTGCCACGTACTCGATCACATCGTCAGGCATCTGGATCCCGTCATCTTCGCTTTTCTTCCTCAATATCGCGATCCTTGTTTCGAGATCCGGAGGTTGAACGTCGACGGTCAATCCCCACGTAAACCTGCTGATGAGCCTGTCGTCAACGCCCTTGAGCTCTTTCGGCGGCCGGTCTGAAGACAGGACGATTTGTTTGCCCGACTGGTGAAGCGCGTTGAACGTATGGAAGAAATTGTCCTGCGTTTTTTCCTTCCCGGCGAGGAATTGAATATCGTCAACGATTAGGACATCCATGCTCCTGTAGAAATTGGAGAACTCGTTGGCCCTGTCTTTTTGGATTGCGTCGACGAAATCGACCGTGAATCGTTCGCTGGAGACATAAAGGACGCGGTCAGCCTTCCCAATCTGTCTCGCGAAATTGCCGATTGCCTGGATCAGGTGGGTTTTTCCGAGTCCGACGCCGCCATAAACCACCAGGGGGTTGAACGATGTACCGGCGGGATTATTCCCGACCGCATATGCAGCTGCGCGCGCGAACTGATTGCTGTCGCCTTTTATGAAATTATCGAATGTGTAGCGCGGATTGAGATTGGTCTCGAAGGGAAGATGGCTGGTAAACTTTTGCGCTTGCGGCTTCGGCCCCGGCATTTGTTGCTGACCCGCCTGAGGCGGTCGGTAGAACTGGGGTTCCGACTCAGACAAATCTTCGTCGGAGATTGTGTATTCAACCCGGACATTATCTCCGAGAATTGTCTTTACGGATTCTGTGACGACTGTTGAGTAGTGCTCCTCGAGCCAATCATGGAAAAACTGGCTCGGCACTTTTAGCACGAGGCTTCTGGTGTCGAGGCTTACCGGCATTACCGGCTCGAACCATGTTTTGTAGCTCAGATTGTTCACCCGCGCATGAATGATCTTCATGCATTCCTGCCAAACGCCATTGGCATCCGCAACCGTCTGCATCATGACACTCCACTGACACGTTAAAGTTCTTCACATTACCGACAGAGTTATCAACAGCCAAAAAGGGACACAACTTCAATGACTAGAAGTTCTTACGGTGAGAGATAACATAGATTTAACATCCGTGTGGAAAACAGAAAAAGAGAAACCTTTCTCTGCAAAGGCGAAATCGATTTAATTTTTTCAGCTTTCCACAAGTTATCCACACCAAGCCGCCAAGATTTTTGGCTGTGAATAATAATACAGCGGGTGTGGAAAAACAAGATGGAGCAGACAGTTGCATGGCGCCGTAACCATCAGCACGTCAGCGGCTTACGAGGTCGGGGAACGCGCAATGTGGAAACCCGGTAAGGTCAGCAAGAGGGCGCAATATGGCGTGTTTTCGTGGGAGCATGCGGGGCGCTGTGGAAAAGTGGAACAAGATTGTGGAAAACATCCGTGTAACACTAAGATTATTCGCATATTAGAAGAAATCTCCGATGCCCTTCATTAAGGAGATGTCGAGACAAAAATCTTGAATCTTGTTCAGATTGGAGCTAACTTGTCGGGCAAAATTTAAAGGTACAGGAGCAAGATTTAATGAAAAGGACATTCCAGCCGCACAATACGCCAAGGCGGAGGACACACGGCTTTCGTTCAAAGATGCGGAGCAAGACCGGCCGGAAGGTTCTGGCGCGAAGGCGAGCCAAGGGTCGTTGGCGTCTGACCGTCAGCGATGAAAAATAAAGTCTGAGAAGCAATTGCGCCTAGCGGCCCGGTCCTACGGTCGCCGGACGTGACTTGAAGAGGCGAACCCCCGTTGGGAAAAAACGTCATCATCAAATCGTCGAGCGAAATCAGGAACATCTTCAGGACCGGTAAGCGCTTTGGCGGAGAAAATATTTCCCTCTTCTATGTGTTTGCCGGCGAACGCGGCGCTACGGGTGTCGCGTTTACCGTTTCAAACAGAGTGAAGCGAGCGGTCGACCGTAATCGGTTGAAGCGGCTCATGAGAGAAGTCTTCAGGCTCAACCGGCAAAAAGTCTGCTCAGCGACTGCATCCAGGGACACCGGCATCAGACTCGTGATGAACTGCAGCTACGACCGGCCCGCAAAAATGTTGGCATTGAAAGATATTGAAAAGGATTTCAATCGGTTTTTACGAAGTATCACCGACCAGGCTGCCGCGTGAAGCGGCGGTCGGGCTGATAAGGCTCTACCAGAAACTAATCTCGCCTCTCTTCCCGCCGGCGTGCAGATTTTATCCGAGCTGCTCCGAATATTCCGTCGAAGCTTTCCATGTTCACGGGTTCACGAAGGGAATTCTCCTGTCGGCATGGAGGGTCTTGAGGTGCAACCCGTTCAGCAAAGGCGGCTACGATCCCGTCGGCGGAACAGCGAAAGGAAAATAGATGGGGAAGACTGAAACGGTCGGCATAATTATAATCACGCTTCTCCTCTTCGTGTGGATGTACTTCAATTCGCCGAAGCAGCCGCCGCGGCCACAGCAGCAGCAGACTACGGAGCAATCCGCGGCACCCCCCCAAGAGCAGGCTCCACCAGTCGCGACGTCCGGCAAACCTACACGTCAACCGGAGCAAGCCACCGCGAGGGTGACTCAGTCCGATACATCAGCTCTTCGACTGTTCGGGAAAACTTTTAGTCCGCTGACACACGGCGTTACGAAGACGATCTCGATTCAAACGGATCTGTATACCGCCGTGCTTACAACGCGGGGAGGCATGATCAGAGAGTGGTCGCTCGCCGATTATAAAACCTGGCGGGGTAACCCGGTGCAACTCGTCAGTTACAATTCGAACGGGGACTATAGCCTTTTGTTCCAGACAATGGACGGCAAGCTGATCGATACGAAAGATCTTTTCTTCAAGTCATCTTTTGTCGGCGGGGAAGTAATAACGTTGTCGAAGGATCAAACATTCAAGTTGAGTTTCACCGCGACGGTGGGCGACTCGTCGCAAATAGTCCGGGAGTATACCTTCAAAGGAGGTGTTTACGATTTCGGGTCGCGGGTGACGTTCAAGAAAATGGATCCGTACATCGCGAACTTCCAGTACCAGGTGAATTGGGAACATGGTATACAGTACGCGGAAGAAAACAGTGTGGATGAATCGAGTTACTCGACAGCGTACGCGTTCAACGGCGGTGAAGCAGTTTCTCTTGACGCCAGTAAGGTAAACGCACCGGTAAAACAGGAGCTCGCAGGGAGGACAGACTGGGTTTCTCAAACGACGAAGTATTTTACGGTCGCAATTGCGGCAAAGGACCGGCCTGCAGACGGCGCGTATCTTTACGGCAGCGAGGTGACTGCGCCGGACAACGGTCTGATTAGGACATACTACACATCGCTCGAGATGCGCTTCGAGGGTCAACCATTCCAGAGCGATTCGTTCATGGTATACGCCGGCCCGCTGGATTACCGTGCACTTAGATCGTACAATATCGGTCTCGAAGAGACTGTGGGACTCGGCTGGAAGTGGATCGTGCGGCCGATCGCGGAATATGTCTTCCTTCCGATGTTCAGGTTCTTCCACACGTTCATTCCGAATTACGGTTTGGTCATCATATTATTCTCGCTCATCATAAAGGTCGCGTTGAACCCGCTCACCGTGAGCAGCATGAAGTCGATGAAGAAGATGCAGGCGCTTCAGCCGATGATGAACGAGATAAAAGAGAAGTACAAGGAAGATCCGCAGAAGATGAACCAGGCGGTGATGAGCCTGTACAAGGAGTACAAGATAAACCCGATGGGCGGGTGTCTGCCGATGGTGCTGCAAATGCCGATTCTGTACGCTCTGTGGGCGATATTCAGGAGCAACATCGCGCTTCGACAGGCGAATTTCATCTGGTGGATGAAAGATCTATCTGTGCCCGACACGATAGTTCATCTGCCGTTTACGGTTCCATTTCTGGGAGTGAACCAGATAAGCGGACTTGCATTCCTGATGGCGGTGACGATGCTGGTACAGCAGAAGATGAGCATAAAAGATCCGCGTCAGCAGTTCATGGTCTGGTTCATGCCGGTCATGTTCTGGTTGATATTCAATAATCTCCCGTCGGGATTGAACCTGTACTATTTCGTCTTCAACATCTTGTCGATAGGCCAGCAGTACCTGTTGAACAGGAAACCGGCCGAGGCGGTCCTTGTGAAGCCGCCGCCGCCCAAGAAACCTGGGCGTGCGCGTCCGGCGCTAGGGAACAGGTTCATGAGAAGGAATTCATAGAAGGGGACGTAATCCTTGTCGTGTGGTTCCTGAGGCTGAAACAGCTTTGGCGGGTTCGGCGCATGCTCGTGTAAAGGAGAAGAAGATGAATCGGGTTGCGTTGTTACTTTTTCTCGGGGTCCTGCTCGGATCGTGTGTACCTTACGAAGCCACCATCATTCCGGATGTCGGCTCATACGCAAAGATCTATGTGATGCAAACTAGTCTTACGCCGGTTCCGGTGACGATGGTCGGTAGATATGGAATAATCATGGTACTCGGCGCTGTACGTGTTTCGTCTGTCGATTCGTCGGTTTCATATGCGTTGATGGTGGCTGACGCATTCTGGAAGGAGTTTCCACACGGAAAAGTTCTCGCACTTACAATCAAGGCGGATTCACAAACTACTACGTTAAAGCCCGACCAGCCATTGGAGAAGACGAAATCCAACATAATGCTTGGGGAAGATTATGAAACCGAAAGAGTGTGGTTTACCGTCAACAAACCGCTGGTCGAGCGGATTGCATCCTCAGCTTCCGTGTCATTCGATCTTAAAGGAGAGATGGGGGACATTTCCGGCGTGTTGACGAAAGACAACCTGGAGAACTTCAGGGAGTTTCGAGACGCGTATCTTCGGTGACCCCGCGGGCGAAGCATCGGCCGGGTTTAAGTGATCCACGCGAGCAGATCTCTTCGCTTCTTTCAAAGGGAGCAAATAAAGAATGACGTGCTCTTCAATAGTCGCGGCTTACGGTTAGGGCTTTGTATTTTTTCCGCTTGACATGAGACATGTGAGTCGGTATGTTTGTAAGGCAGGGCATGTCGGGAGGGAAGCACGGCGAGTCAGGGCAACGGGCGAAGATTATACCTTTTCATTCTGGCTGCGCTAATTGTGTGGCCGGCTGATCCGGTCATCAGCCAGGTTCATATCAGAGAGATCGTGACTATTGCTCCGGAAAAGCCGAGAGAAGTGGGTGTAATAGTACGCACACTTCGGTTTGTGTTCGCGTGGGACACGCATTCGATGGGCAGGCTGTACGTTCCCCAGTCCCCCTGCGGTGGGGTTGTCCAGGATAATCCTCGCTATGGGACTGATAGCGTTGTAATAGAAGTCCCTCAAGGTTACCCGGGAGATTACGCTTTTGACCCGCAAGTTGGAGTGGGATTGGTCCCCAAGGGAGAACCGATTCATGCTACATTCTCCATATACATCAACGACACAATGGTTCAACACGACTCAACTGTACTTTTCGGTTCAGGTTCCGAGCTTTACTCTCCCTGGCCCAACGGCTGGATTTATTACAATCCCCCCTGGTTTAGTCAATTCAATTTCGAGCTCAGCGCGAAATTGATTCCGTATTCGACGGACACACATCCGATAATCTCCGGTATGAACGATTGCGGAGGAACCAGCTGGTCACCCTTGGACCAGATGACTCTGACAATTGAGTCCGGAATCGGTTATGCTTCATTCTACGGCTACGATCTTTCGAATGGAACATATGACATTCCGTTCGGGAACAAAGCAGAAGGGACAGGAGCAGACATCGCTGGTAACATACTACTCTCGGCTACCGGAACGGTACCGGGTAAAGACGGACAATGGATTTTGGTGAAAGCGTCGAGCAATGGAATAGTGAAAGTGGATTCAACTCTTGTGACACCACCGCCCGACCTGGATCACTTCACGGTGCAACTCCAGCCTGATACGATAGCTTACTCTGAGCAATCAAAAATCCTTGTGCAAGCGAAAGACAAAGACAGAAAAGATTTCTTTCTGGATGGAGACATCCTGATCAGCGTGGATCCACCGGGGTACGGAGAGATATCTTACATGATGCCGGGGATCGTTGGGAGCACGAAAAATAAAATGGGATTGTCGAGCCACGAAGTACAAAATTCAGATAGCATCGGCGGGAAAGCGAATCGAGTCACAGATGGAGGGGTAAAGGTCCCGTACTCGGCCGCGAACTCAGGTTGGGTGTTCTTCAATGCTGACGGGACGATTCCCGACACGAATACAACAATTACTTTCACGGCGAGTGGAGTCGACGAGCCAAGCGCCACAGGAACGGGTAGCGTGGTAATAAGGGGAACCAAGCCGGAATTGGTTGTCATATATCCTACCGACGAACTGAAAGCAACGAAAGAAATTACCAAGGATCCGACGATGCCGGATATTACAGCGAAAGCTAAGCTGGAAAATTATAAAGGTGGCACAGTAAATTTTCAATGGAACCTGCAGGTGCAGTGGGAAGGTCCGGACGGGAGAGAATTTAATGATTCCTTCCGAGGAAATACGACAGCAACAAATTCACAAATGAGCCCATGGACCATAAACTGGACTATGAACTCTAGCAAGATAAGAGGCGGCGACGAACTCACGCTTGATGTAACCGCGACTGCAGGCGGAAAAGTTTATGATAAAACTGTGGATCACGGATTTATAATTGTCGGACTAAACCCTTCGAAGTCTGCAATAAAGTCCGCAATTACAGAAAGTGACCCCTTAGCAATAGAAGTTATTATATTCATGGAAAGCAGCTGGCGCCAATTCATAAAGAATAAAGATTTTCCTCTTTGGGGCTATCCCAATGGCTATGGACTCATGCAACTAGACAATAGTCCTGCTGCGACTGACGAACAAGTATGGGATTGGAAAGAAAATTTAGCTGGTGGAGAAGCACACTTTGAACAGGCGAAAAGCAGCGCTATAGCCTTGCCTGCCACATATAGATCAAGGCAAAACTCGGTGCGGATGACGAACAAAGGTTACCAATCGGTTATCAAAATGCGACCGATTTTTCTACCAAGGAGAAAGTTTTAAAAGAAACCTTTCAAGAATACAATGGCGGGAGCAAATATACTTATTGGCGATGGAAATCTTACAAACCGCTTGATCCAAACAGTCGTGGTGAATGGATCAGAAGAAGTAATCAAGAAAGATACGCGGATCGAGCATGGGCACTTTATACGAATCCCGATGGGACATGGAATAAATAGAACGAGGTCAGTTATGAACACGAAGAAAATTTTCCTTAGGATTTTTCTTATAATTGTTTGTTTGTCGACTTTCGGGAATATAGTATTTTCGCAACCGTATTATTTTTACTCCAAAGATGATCCTGATTATAAAGGCGGCGGTTACAGCGTTGATATTTACAGACAAAACCTGGCGAATGGAATTTCTGAATTGATTTTGAAGGATGCAGGTAGAATCGAACAAATTTTCGATTCGCCGGACCAGAACAGGTTAATTCTGCAAAATCGCAGTCAGGTGGTTATTGTTGAGCTGAATAATTCTAATAAAAGGACGATACTTTTTGAAAGAGACACGTGGGTTGTTCAGGTAATTTTCACGCCAGCAACAAACCGATATTATGTTTCTATAGGATCATCAGAAGATGAGTATCAAAAAACAATCGTATTTGACAACACCACATTTCAACCAATAGACACTTTAACTGAATTATACTCATACGAGCCAATATGTATCTCGTCGGATCAGCATCGAGCATACAGATCCATCTCAGATTCCAATGGGTTGGTCTTTCGTGCTTGGGACATCTTTGCGAATAAAAGACTTCCAGACAAGAATTTTACGTCCCTCGGGACCTTTGCCTATGATCCCGGCATTGATGACGCTAAGGCCGGCCTTGCCCTTATTAAATACGAAAGGATTGCTGAATCTGGATTTGCTAATCAACAATATGCGGTTTGCAATGTAGAGCAAGGACTTGTATACACTCCGTTTGCATTTCCATGGCGCTCCGAAGGGCGGTTATCTGCTCACGGAAATTACGCATTGATAGAACAAGTGAATTATGACACGACTCGTGAAACCGGTGAGTACCGCCCCGGTAGTGTTTATGTATTTGATTCACGTGCAGGAGCACTCCTGCAAAGACTGAGACTTCCTCCCGAAGGGAAAATCTTACTGTTCGACAACTACCCCAATATGCTGTATTACTATTTCGAGAAGAAGCAGACATCCATCAACCTCGACCTTACAAAACTTCCGGCTATCAGAGCGATCAGTCCGCAGAATGTTCTCGTCGGCAGCGGAGCCTTCACGCTCAACGTCTCGGGAATGAATTTCACATCACAATCAAAAGTGCAGCTTAATGGCACAAACCGGCCGACAACATTTATTGCCGACACGCTTCTTCAGGCAACAGTCAGAGCCGGAGATGTCGACACCGCAACCACGGCATACATCGCTGTAAGAGACAGCATCGCCCCGTCATCGCATGTAACGACAGACTCGTTGGCATTGAACATTATCTCTGTACCGCAGCAATCACTGCAGCCGATTTTAGATTGTGTCACGCGGGTGGACGACACGACGTACACGGCTTGGTTTGGCTACGAGAACGACGATGCGGCTTCCGTTTATGTTCCGGTCGGTCCTCAAAACAAATTCTCACCGACTCCCAATGACAGGAATCAGCCGGCAGTCTTTGAGCCGGGCAGGAAGGACAAAATGTTCAGCGTGACATTCAATGGCAAGAACCTCGTGTGGAAGCTGAACGGAAACGAAGCGACAGCATCGAGGAAATCGCCGGGGTGCAATTAGAAGGCTGAAAGTGGATCTTCGCGTGACGGGCTCCGATCAGTTCACATAAATCCATAATCGCGAATTCTTTTTGTAATCGCGGGCGTAAAATACACCGCCCTGCTCGAGTGCCGATTCGATCGTGTCGATATCTTTGTCCAGATTCTTCGAACCAATCATTGCGAGCACGATACCTACCGCTTCGAGAGACTCTACCCTCAGCTTCGAGACTTTTGTCGATTCTCCGCTGTCAGAACTTTCTATTATAATGTGATTGTGTCTTTCCGTTTCTTCATTCATTTTCTCCCCAAACTTCCCGCCGTAGAACCTCGTTTCTCCTTCTCCCGTACTGTCTTTGATGCGCATGACAGTCCCTTCATCATACGCGCGAAGAAGAGAATCGTATGACATTTTCACACCGTTGATATCGAAGTCTCCCCTTGACGAAGCGAGAAGCTTGACTAGTCTGAGTGAGACACCGACTTTCTGAGTGGTCGCATGGTTCTCGGAGTTTTCAATCCAGATACATTTTGTCTGCGACAGAGCAGAGCTCGCTGCTACAGAAACGAAGACGACGCATGAGACGATCGCGATAATCTTTTTCATGATTTACCTCCCTATTTTTCCCCCGTTCATTTGTCGATCCTATTGAGGACGATAAAATGATCACGACGGAAATTACGCTTGAGTAGGATGGAATGTTTCGGAGGCAGGGGGTGACGTTACGCGAGAGTCAGTGGTGAGACGAAAATCGGCGGAAGCAAACGGTTGTTGAAACCGTATCCGGTGGGCCTTTGAGATCTCCCGCAGAGGAAAGGGGCGCCGAGCGGAAAACGCTGTCAGGCTGCGCGGTTAAGCCTTCTTATGCCGGGTGGGCGGTCCCACGGGAACGGCATTCCGGAGCTAATTTCGTGGTAGAATTCTTCGCAGCAGTAGTCGACAATGTTCCATTCACCGCTTCCGTCGGCGATGTCTATGAGCAGCGTCGCGCGGGAATGCGATTTGTGTACCGGGCAATTGAATTTATGTATCCTGGTTTCGGCGAGATTCGTGATTTTGACAGACTGATCCGCCGGCAGGTTTGAAAGCACCACATGCCGGTTGCCTTCTCTGAAGATCAAATTCACCATACTTCCTCCCTTTCTCCATGAAAGGTATTTCGCTGACATTAAATGAAGATTGCCGTTGAATTAATTTTTCATTGAGTTCGTTCGGCGGAAACACTTGTGTGGGTAAGCTACCGATTTGGTGGGACCGCGAAATCGTCCACTTAAAATTTCATCCTAACTTAACTTGACATTTGGGCAAGGGAGGTTGAAATTACAGTTGAAGTTCGAGCGTGCTAGCGAAGGCAGTTTGCGGGTGAGAGAGGATTGCCACGCAATTGCAAGTATCATGTCAGGGTTGAGCGCCCACCGCAACCTAACGCCTTCCCATAATTATTGAAACTTACAAATCAGGAGGCAACATGCGTTTTGCTTCAGCAGTAGCTTTCATCGTGTTTGTTACCGCTAATGCCTTCGGGCAATTCACGGCGGGGAATCTTGTAGTCGCCAGAGTTGGAGATGGATCGGCGAGTCTCTCGAATGCCGCGGCGGCGGCATTTCTGGATGAATACACCACAGGAGGAACTTTCGTCCAGACGATTACACTTCCGACATCAGGAACAAACAAGATTACTTTTCAGGGAAGCGCTACGAGTGAGGGAGGAATGAGCCGGTCGACAGATGGACGTTATCTCGTCTTCGCGGGATACGATGCGACTCCCACGACGGCCACGCCGGCATCATCCACGGCGTCGTCGGTAAATCGTGTCATTGCCAGAGTTGATGCTCTTGCAAGCGTGGATCTTTCGACGAAACTGACCGATGCATTTAATGGCAGCAATGTAAGAAGTGCAGCCTCTACCGATGGAACGAACCTCTGGGTTTCAGGCAATGGAGGATCAGGACAGGGCGCTTCTGCCGGTACTCGGTACACGACATTCGGCTCAACGACCACGACGGGACTTCACTCGTCTCAAACGAACATTCGTTGGGTAAAGATTTTCAATAATCAGCTTTATGCAACCACGGCATCGACCTCGATATTCGGCGTTGTAACCGTCGGGACGGGGACCCCTACCACAACAGGGCAAACAGTTACCGAACTTGCAGGAATGCCGACTTCTGGTACGCATAGTCCTTACGGTTTTTCCATTAGTCCGGATGGCAACACGATGTATGTGGCAGACGACGGTGCCGTAGGATCTGGCGGTGGAATTCAGAAATGGACATTGGGCGTAGGGACTTGGAGCTTGGTGTATACGCTATTGAATAACGGGTCGACAACAACGGGAGCGAGGGCGTTGGTTGTTGACTGGAGTGGAACGAATCCGGTGATTTACGCAACCACCAGCTTGAGTCCAACCACGCTGATCAAGGTCACTGACACCGGCTCAAGCAGCACTGCGACCACGCTTGCAACTGCGGCTACGAACACGGCATTCCGCGGAGTAGCATTCGCACCTTACGCGACTGAAACGTTTACAGATGGAACATCGTATCCTGCCCCCAACGGAACACCGAACACGAACGATAATCCCATCGGGCGATTCCAGCTTGCAGGCAACATAAACGGAGGCAGTCTTGCGTCGGTCACTGTAACCCTGACTGGAACTTACAGCGGCATTACCCAGCTTAAGCTGTATGCATCTTCTTCAGCCTCGTTCAGCGTAGGAAGCGCGACACTCCTTGCGTCCACTTCGGCTATCGGATCGACCGCGACACTTACCGTAAGCGGCGGACATCCGATTCCTTCGTCAGGCGAATATTATTTCCTTGCTGCAGATCTTAATAGCTCTGCCGCCGGCAGAGTGCTGGTCAGTTTGGCAGACCAGACCGCATTGACGTTCACGAACGCGGCACTGTACACAACATTCTCGAACAATACGCTTTCGACAACAGATATAGCCCTCCCTGTGACCGCGACCGCAATGTCCGCGAAAGTGAACGCGGGGAAGGTCCTTGTTAACTTCTCAACCGCGACCGAGATCAACCTGGCCGGGTTCAACGTCCTGCGCGCGACGACAGACCAGGGACCGTTCGAATTCATTTCCGGCTATGAATCCAACAAATCATTGACGGCCAAGGGAAGCGTCACCACCGGAGCATCGTATTCTTTTGTCGATCCGAAGGTCAACGCAGGTCATACGTATTACTACAAAGTCGAAGCTGTTGACAAATCGGGCGCAACAGAGCAGCTTGGCGGCATCATCGCTGTTGATGTTACCGTTCCGAAAGACTATGCCGTATACCAGAACTACCCGAACCCGTTCAACCCGTCCACGACAATCGCGTACGACTTGAAAGAAGCATCTCAAATCAGACTTGAGGTTTATAATCTCCTTGGAATGAGAGTGAGGAGCATGAGCTTCGAGAAAGAGGCGGGTACATTCGAGACGACGCTCAACTTCACGGGCATGTCGAGCGGGATTTATTATTACAGGATGGTGATCACGGGAAAATCGGGAAGCGGTTTTGTAAGCACAAAGAAAATGCTCATGGTCAAGTAGCCCTAGTAATCAGAATCGTGTAAGTCGTCATTCGGTCGGTCCGGCACGTCAGGGCGTGAGTACTGGCAAGAACGACATCGTGATGAGGGGCAGCTCGAACGGCTGCCCCTCTTCGTTGCTCTTTACGGTCGCGAAACATTGGAATACGCGGGCATGAAGTCCGGTCCGAAATCAATTTATATGGCCGGATGGCGCCTATAGCGCTCACCCGCGACTACGCTGCGATGATATCTGAAATGTATCTGCATTTTCATTCTCTCTCTTGTCAATTATATTACCACCCGAGTCGTGAAACGAATTTGTGTGCTGTGCGGGGACGAACGATAAGATCGGTGGGCACCGACAGCAGATAACGATCGCGGCAGGCCGGCCGCATTCGAAATGGAGGAAGGTGTAATGAGATCCAGGAAGTTTTCCGTTTTCTTCGTGCTGCTGTTTTCATATTTCCAGTCGACACCGCTCCTCGCTCAGAGCGCCAACCATGTTGTGATAAGTGAAGTGTATGGTGGTGGCGGAAACTCGGGCGCGACATTGAAGAATGACTTTATAGAGCTGTATAATCCCACGACTTCTCCCGTAAGTCTCGCCGGCTGGTCCGTGCAGTACTCATCTGCCGCGGGAAGCAGCTGGCAGGTCACGAACCTGTCGGGATCCATTGCACCTCACGGCTTCTATCTCGTCCAGGAAGCGCAGGGAAGCGGCGGGACAATTAGTCTCCCGACACCCGATGCGACCGGTACACTCGCGATGTCTTCGACGGCGGGCAAAGTCGCGCTTGCAAGCAGCACGTCCGCGTTGAGCGGCTCAAATCCCACAGGCGGCGCTCTGGTAGATTTGGTCGGATACGGCAGCACCGCAACGGGTTACGAAGGAACGGGTCCGGCTCCTGCGCCGTCCAACACGGCATCCATAGAAAGAAAAGCATCATCGGGTTCCACAACCACCAGCATGGCACCGGGTGGTGCGGATGAGCTTGCCGGGAACGGATACGACTCCGACAACAATGCAAGTGATTTTGTCCAGAGGGCATCTCCCCAGCCCCAGAACTCGGCGAGTCCGGTGGAACCATTCCTCTCTCCGAACGGGAGCGGAATAGGAACAGCCAGGATCTCCCCAACCGTTATCGACGCGGGCCATTCGGCGAACTTCTCTATCGAGGTGCTTGGAGACGCGACCGACACGACGGGCAACGTCGTAGTTATCGTACCTTCTGTCTTGACATGGTCGATGAGCTCCACAAGCGTGCTCCTCGGCGGAACGGGAATGTCGGACGCAACAGTTGCAGTGTCGGCAGATACTATATCGATTTCGGGTGCCGCGATTACGAAAACGGACAGCGCGCAAATTACAATTCAGTCGGTTACCGCCCCAGATTCGGCGGTGACGGCCAACTTCATAGTCGAGACTTCGGTGGATACCGTGGCACCCGCGCCGATCGCAGCGCAGCTCCAGGTGTCCGTAACAAAACTTATCAGGATTATCGATCTTCACATAAATGATTCGCAGGGAGTACCGGTTGCACCATACCAGGTGGGAGCCGTCGTCACCATTGCCGGAGTCATCACGGCTGATTTCAATGCCACGAGGACCGACGTTTATGTTCAGGACGCCACCGCAGGTGTAAATATCTTCAGCTACAATCGTTCGTACAATTATCAGGTCGGCGACAGCATCCGGATTACCGGGACGATCCAGCAATATCGTGGTACGGTTGAAATCCTTCCCGATTCCGTCAAGACGGTTTTCTATTCGCACGGAAACCCTCTCCCCGATCCTCTCCTGCTGACATCGGCGGATGTCAACCAGACTTTCACTGACGATTATTCTGAACCGAACGAGGGGAGACTTGTCAGGGTTAATGGAGTTACATATAGCTCGACAAATGAGACATTTACAGACCTAGTTGGAACGACTGGCGGATTTATTCCGACAGGGCTCATCGTGCCCGGCGGCACATTCGATGTTGTAGGAATTCTCAAGCAGTATAAACCTGGGACCGCTGCTACACTCACACCTCCTTATACTGGCGATTATGAAGTGGAGGCACGGACTCAAGACGACATTATCACTCATGGCGGACCGACTTTTGTCGAAGTTCCGTCCGAGAAGAACATCGCGCCGAATTCAGTAGACATCTATTTCAAAACCGCGTTACCATCGAGTGGGGTGGTTAGATTCGGCAAGACGGCGTCGTACTCAGATTCAGTTGTAGTATCTACGGCGGACACCCTACATACCATTACCCTCGGCGGTCTTTGGCCGGCGACCGTTTACCATTATCAGGCCGCCGCGACGGACGGTACAGGCACCAATCAGACGGGTGACGCGATATTCTCTACCGGCTCGCCCGCCGGCTCAACGGCCGTAGTAAATGTTTACTTCTCGAAATCTGTCGACACAACCGTCGCGAGCGGAGAGAAAGCACAGACCGTCGACATTTCCTCCAAGTTCATCGCAAGAATAAACGCTGCGCAATACTCTATAGATGTGGCGCTTTACAGTCTGAGCGGGACTGTCGGGAACAACGTCGCGAGTGCGCTCATCAACGCGAAGAACCGCGGCGTGAAAGTCAGGATGATAGTCGAAAACGACAATTCGAATACGTCACCCATGAACACGATGAAGTCGAGCGGGATACCATTCATTACCGACACGTTCGATCCCATCAATGCTGGAAACGGATTGATGCACAATAAATTTGCCGTGTTCGATCTTCGCGATACGAGCTCGTTCACGGACGATTGGGTGTGGACAGGATCATGGAACGCAACCGACCCGGGAAACAACAGCGACGCGCAGAACTCGCTGGAGATTCAGGACAAGTCGCTTGCGAATGCTTACACTATGGAATTCAACGAGATGTGGGGAAGCTCAACCGATACGCCAGACGCCTCCCAGTCGAGATTCGGGATCAGGAAAACCGATAACACTCCTCATCACTTCAATATCGGTGGGATTCCTGTCGATCTCTATTTCAGTCCGTCGGACCAGACGACACTCCACATCTACGAGACGCTTGAGCTCGCGACTAGCTCGATAAATGTTTGTATGTTGACATTCACGCGAAGCGATCTCGCACAGCTTCTTATTGCGAAGAAGGCGGCCGGGGACAAGGTAAGGGTCGTCATGGATAATAATACCGACAGCGGCAACCAGTTCAGTGCGCTTGGCGCCGGAAATGTCGATGTGCACCTCAAGGGAAGTAGCCTGAGCGGACTTCTTCACCATAAGTACGCGCTTGTGGACGCCGAGAACCCGAAGGCAGACGAAATTGTGATTACCGGGTCTCATAACTGGTCCAACTCCGCAGAGACGTCGAATAATGAAAACACATTGATGATTCACAGCAATCGGATCGCTAACCTTTATCTCCAGGAATTCAAAGCAAGGTATATCGAAGCGGGAGGTACCGACAACATCATTCTCGGCCTTACCGGGAACGGGAACACATTGCCGAAGGAATACGCGCTCTCCCAAAATTATCCGAACCCGTTCAACCCGAGTACAGCGATCAGCTATCAGTTGTCGGCGGTCAGCTTCGTGACGTTGAAAGTCTATGATATTCTTGGAAGGGAAGTGGCTGCGCTAGTGAACGGATCTCAAGTTGCCGGGACACATTTGATTACCTTCGATGGGTCGCGATTTGCGAGCGGTGTTTATTTTTACAGATTATCGGCAAGATCGCTTTCGTATGGGAATCAGCATTTCACCGAAACAAAGAAGCTAGTGCTGCTGAAATAGGGCGGAATCGGTCGCTTCTTACGCGGAGCGAGATAGAGGAATCACGTGGTTTCACCGAGAGATCTTATTCTTTCTGTTTCTCCTTTCCCCGGGGGAACTTCGTGCAGCAGACTCCGCCCTGTCGCACAGAGTTGTCCCTTTTAACACAAACATCATAACAAGGTCACTTGACATTTCGCGCGGCGAGTTCCAAATTGTAGCCAGTCGTCAAAAAGGTGGGTGTGTTTGCAATTTGAACCAAAACAAGTTTACGAAAAGAAACCACATCGCAGCATAGCTGCGTCTCCGCGCAACCACACCCCATAATCTTCTTCTTAAAACGAGATAACAAAAACCAGGAGGCAACAATGCGAGTTGTTCTAACCACGCTCATTGTCGCGCTGACGGCGTTAAGCGCGCAGAGCCAGACGACCTACACGTGGACCGGATCGACGGATTCTACATGGGCGACAGCCACAAACTGGAACCCAAGCCGTTCTGCTCCGGCGACAAACGACGTGCTCGTCTTTGATGGTACACAATCTCACCAGCCTGCGATCTCTGCCAATCAAACAGTCGGCAGGATCGTCGTTACAGGGAATACGACATTATACGTGGTGAATGGCGCAGCCACGGTTACCCTGACAGCGACAGGCGGATCCACTAACTGCTTCAATGTTTCTCCGAGCGTTACACTTACAGTGAATGCGACCGGCACGGCAGGAAACGGAATAGTGACTGTGGGCACCGGCGGCGGAGTCGACAGCGGCACCGTGACAATACTCGGCCGCTCTCAGATTCTTTCCAGCGACGCGACGAACAGGCTTGTGTTTGTGAACGGAGCGGTCTTCAACGCGTCACAATCGACAGGAAACCCGTTCGGTACAAGCTCGACAGGCACGACAAACAGCGTCGAATTCAAGAGTGGATCAACGTTCAATCAGAATACCGGAGCGTCAAACCCATTTGCGAAAACCGCACCGGCGAGTGTCGTCGTATTCGATACCGGAAGTTTGTATAGTTTCAATATTGCATCGACCGGATTTGACCCGTTCGGTGTATCGCTCAGCGGCAGGACATATCCCAGCGTGACTTTTGGCGGACAGGGTGCGCACTGGGGATACATCGGCAGCGGCGCGAGTACATGCACGATAAACGGCGACCTGACTATCAGCGCCGGCGATACCTTATATACTGGTACAAACGAATTCAAGGTCTCAGGGGCTATCACCAACAACGGCTATTGGAATGCGGCATCGGGTGACACCGTGATTTTGAACGGCGGACCTGCCACACAGGTAATATCCGGCACCGGAACGACGGTATTCCATCAAGCGATCTTTAGTGGCAGTGTCACCAGCACCGTCCTTGGTCAAAATATTATCGACTCGGGTTTAGTAACGGTTACCGGAATGTTGAACGCCGGCACGTATGCTGTTATCGGACCGGGAAACTTCTTACTTACATCCACCGGGGCGATGGGATTAACTGGTCCCAACGGAGTGAACAGTGCAATACAAACAACCGGGACCAATACGCTCAGCACTGGCGCGAACTTCTCTTTTCTAGGTGGCGGACCGCAGGTTACCGGTACACTTATGCCAGACACGGTTAATACGGTCTGGATATTTACATCGACCGGCGTCACCCTCAGCAAAACCACGACAATAAATACAGTCAACCTCAGCGGAGCCGGCAGCATTATAACCGGCACAGACACTTTGATCGCACCGAATGGAATCGGCGGTACTTATGGAGCCGGTGCATACATTGATGGCAATCTCGCTTACAACGTCACTGTGACCGGAGCGTGGATTTTCCCCGTCGGTTCCGGAATGACCAGCTACCTGCCGGTAACAATTGATTTTTCCAGTTTGACAGGCAGCGGAGAAGTGGTCGTTGGAACAGTTGATGGGTCGGTTACTCCCCCTGTACCACTGGCAGATTCATTGACGCTTTTGAAGAGATACTTCAAGATCGGGAATGCTGCCACCATTACTTCATTTACTGCTGGACTCACTCTGAGCTACTCAGCCGCCGATCTTGCGGCGATCGGGGTAACAAAGGATTCGCTTCTCCACGTTTACCAGGGCAACGGCTCAACGTGGGTCAATCTTCCAGTTTCTGCGAGAGATGTCGTTAACAAAACAGTGACCGTCAGCGGAGTCACATCGTTCGGGAGTTTCATTCTCGGCGTTCCCGGCCCGAAGAGGGTGACGATCGCGCAGGCGAGAAAAGACGACAACCACGACCTGATCCCGGATTATTCTGTCAGCGGCGATACGCTGAAAGTTTACGGCGTGATCACAACTCCGAACATACAATCCGTTTCGGGAAACACTTCGTACTGCATTCAGGACCAAACGGCGGGAATCGATGTGTTTCAGTACGGAACAATGTCGACCACATTCAGCATCGGAGACTCGGTGTTCGTGATCGGCGTGGTCGCGCAGTACCACGGCCTGACCGAACTCAGCCCGCTCGTCCTCGACACACTGCACTTCGGTCTTGTAAAACATAATGCCGTCGTTCCGGCTCCCTTGCATCTTGGTCTCCACACCTATGCGATGAACGCGGAAACTTACGAGAGCCAGCTGATAGCTCTCGATACACTGTACAAAATCTCGGGTTCCTGGCCGGCGTCGGGCGTAAACGGGAGCGTATACGTTTCCAGCGCAGCCGCGATCGACACGATCCAGCTCTTCATAAGCAAGAGCACCGACATACCAGGCACGAAAGAGCCGAAGTACCCCCTGAGTGTCGTGGGTGTTGTCAGCCAATATTCGTCTGGCTCGACACTGAACGGTGGATATGAACTTATTCCGCGCGACACAACAGACATCACGCACATCCACATCTCGCCGCTGGCGGTTCTTCCTGATAACGGCGCGCAGTACCAGCGTGCGGACACACTGCTTTTCAAGTGGAGCAAGACACCGCTGGCTACAAAATATTTGTTCCAGCTTTCGACCAGCAGCACGTTCGGCACTTATGTCGTGGCCGATTCCAGCGTGACTGACACGACAAGGAAAGTCGTCGGGCTGACACACCTCACCAAGTATTACTGGCGCGTGTGTGCGTACAACGTCAGCGTTTTCGGCGACTTCTCGACGATCGATTCGGTCACTACGATCGTTGCGGCGCCGGCTGCACCGGTTTTGGCGACACCACTCGGCACGAGCGGCGAGCCGCGCAGGACGACCTTCACCTGGCACAAATCGGTGAACGCGGTGAGCTATCATCTGCAGGTTGCGTCAGACAGCACTTTCACGACAGTCGTATTCGACACGACACTTGCGGATACTTCAAAGAAGTTGGGCGCGCCTCTCGCGTCGACAACGAAGTACTATTGGCATGTCAGCGCCAGCGACACCGGCGGCACAAGCGCATACTCGACGAGAGCTAGCTACACTACCGGAACGGGAATAGACGCGGTCAACGAGCCGAACGGAGTACCGAAAGAGTTCGCGCTCCTGCAAAACTATCCGAACCCGTTCAACCCGTCGACGATTATACGGTACGACATTCCGAAGAGCGCGTACGTGAAAGTCACGATCTATGATGTCCTCGGACGCGTCGTAGCGAACCTTGTGGACGGCATGCAGACAGCGAACAGTTACACCATCACATGGAGTCCGGCCGGCCTGAGCAGCGGTATTTATTTCTGCCGCATACAGGCGAAAGCTCAGTCGGACGGAAGCAGCTTCTCAGCGGTTAAGAAGCTTCTGTTCATGAAGTAATATGTGAGATTATAGCCGCCTGTTGAGCGGCGGCAATTGGAAGGCGAAACGCGGGACATTTCTCCCGCGTTTCGTGTTTTAGGTCAACCAAAACACAACGAACCAAGGAGTCAAGACGAAGAAGAGCGGAATGAAAATCGGATTGGGAATAATTCTCATCGCGTCATTGATGTTATCGGCGTTGATCATTCTTCCGAAGAGGTCTGGCGCCCAGTACCCGTATCCGTACTACGATGTAAAACTATTTTCCGCTCAGGCATCACTTCTGGGCGAGTGGAAGGCAAAGAGCGGCGGTCACAAAGACGGGATAGATTTTGTCTTCAGCATAGACAACAACGGCAAAGAGCTGGAAGTGAGAATCTGCGGGACGTACAGCGCGGAAGAACTCCCGAGACAATAGATGTTCTTAATCAGTCGTGGAGATTTAGTCTGGCGAGGAACTGTCATTATTCTGTACAGGGAGGAGCTTTATCCCTCCGCCAGCACCCCCTTCTCCTTCGCGAATCCTGAAATCGCTTCTCTGATCGGCGCGCGATCCTTCTTCCCGAATGTGCCGAGTCCGATGATTTCTTTCTTTCCGTCTCCGACTTCAATCGTGATCCCGCTGTCAGTCACGTTCACTTTCTTGATTCCATCCCACTCGTAGCGACGCAGCTTTCCAATCTGAAGCTTGTACTCTATCGTGCTCCCGTCGACTTTGACATACCATTTCCACTTTGGCGAGAGCCAGACGAGAAGGAGATATAACGGTCCGACTATAAGAAGAAGGATCCCGATCGAGACGTGAAACGGTCCGCGGTCGCCGGCTATCTGGTAAATCCCATCAGCGATGACGCATAATCCGACAAGCATATAGATGATCATTCTGACCTTCGACGCTTTCATTCTCCGCGAAAAGTCGATGTAAAGCGGCTCCATCAGTACTTCTTCCTTTCTGTCGTCAAAGATGCGTCCCGGGAGTATTCCCTGTAATTACGCCGTCTTCGTCTTGAATACGAACTTCTCTGCCAGCTCATAAACTCCGAACATCAACGCGCTGTATATCAAAGCGCTGTACGCCGTGTTTCCAAAGAAGGGTATCGCCATTACATAGCACTGCACGAGTCCGGCAAAAGTCTTCGGGTAAATCGAATATGGCAGCACCCAGACTCCGAAATTGGTCACGATGAAAAACAGAACCGCGCCGGCCAGCGACAGCGATCCGATTCTTAATGCGGAAACTTTCTTTCCCATCGTGAGTCCGAGTGCAACAATCATCAGTAAGCTTCCGTATGTGAACGCCATCGAACTGATCCCGTAAAATCCGATCAGGGCGTCGCTTAGAAGCATCGCTGCCACGGGGACGAGGTATGCGTAACGCTTGTTCAGGTACGCTCCCGCAAAAAGTGCCGTCGAAATTATTGGCGTGAAGTTCGGCGCGTGCGGGATAAGTCTCGAAAACGCGGCGAACACTATCAGTATGAGCGCGAATATTATGTTCATTGTTGCCTCCGGGTAATCGTTATGAAATCGTTTCCGAATCTGAAATGAAAATTCTCTTCAACTAAAATCCTCTCTGGAATGCCATGGCGTCCGGAATAATTCCCGCGGTAAAGGACTTGCTGGTGTACGTTCCGGTGGGCGAATAAATGTAAACTTGTCCGTTCGACTGGTAGTCCTTCGCGTCCGTGAGAAATATATTGCCTGTCGCTCCGTCTACAGACATTCCGAAGAAAGTCCCGCTTATAAAGTTGTCGTTCAAAATCTGGTGCGTTGTCAGGTTTAACTTAATCACGGAGCTGTCGGCAATCAAGTAAGCGGCGCCTCTGTCGGCGTCAAATGCGAACGCATGTCCGCCGTACGCCGAGATGCCCGCGTTCGTGTTGATCGAGTCGACCACCGCGAGCGTCGAGGTATTGATGAGATAAACCTTCCCGATGTCGCCGATATTTCCAGGACATACTACCCACACGACTCCGCTCCCATCTGATAACACTTCAGTGGGACCTGTCCCGACAGTCACCGTCTTCACTACTTTCCTCGACACCGCGTCTATCACGCTCACGGTATTGCCCGATCCGTAACCGGAATTCGCGGCGAATACGTATCCCGAATAGTATGCAATGCCGTACGGATTATTTCCGACAGAAATCGTATCGCCCGTCAGAGAATTTGTGGTGAGGTTTACTACGGACACCGCGTTTGTTTGTAGATCAGAGACGAATCCTAAATTGTCCTGCGCGTCGATCGCAATCCTGTACGGACTTGTCCCAGCCGCGAAATAAATGGTTCCGACCCACGATGCGTTCTGTGAATTGATGATTTCAATCTTGTCGGAATTATTTACTACGATATAAGCCTTCTGATCGAAAATTGCGATGTCGTTTCCGGTGTCTCCCAGATTCCGCCCGTTTACAATCTTGAATACGTCGGTGACCGCCGCGTTCGAATCCGGATAATACGCCGTGAGACTCGAGTTGCCTTTTCCGAAGTTGCCTTCGTTGACGACGTACACGACCGAAGCGTTAGTGAGCGTGTTTCCGCCGCCCGGACCCGTCGGCGATTTTACACATGAGCTGATGACAAAAGTTGTGAATGCGAGAACCAAAATTCTTTTCATGACGCCTCGCGGGGTGATTGGTCAAGTCTTATTTCAAGATCGAAATCGAACGTCCTCATCGGAGCGGGGTATTGAGGTAAAACCTGGTAGGTGAGATTGAATACATTGTTAATCCGGAATAGGGGCACGACCGTTGTGTGACCGAAGCGAAATCCCGCCGACGCGGAAATATCTGTGGTGGTAAATGACGGCAGGAATTGGTCGTTCGATTGAGTGAAGAATCTGAAACCGACATACCTGACGATTGCTGAAAGTTTGAAAATCGAGGGCGAGAAAGTCGCAAGAAGTGAAGCTTGTTCCTCGGGAGTGTAAATCAATTGTTTCATGTATGACGATTGATCGGACGGGTCCGAAACGTCCAGGGATTTACCGACGGAGTAACTACCTCTTAGCATGATGAAACTTTTCCAGCTCGCCTGAAGGCTTGCTTCGACACCCCGGGACGAAATCTTCGAATAGTTTGTGGGCAGCCAGATTGTCGCGGTTTTAGGAAGCCAGACAATTCCGTCGCGAGTCTCGATGTTGTAGTAACCCGCGTCTATGAATATGTCGAGAGGTGAATCCAAATTCATGATTATCCCGGCATCGTAGTCGACGGATCTTTCGGGCTTGAGGTTGGGATTTCCCAATCCGCCGTAGTAGAGATCGTTGAATGTCGGTGCTCGGAACGCAGTCCCGAAACTCGCGCGGAGGTGGATCGGGACTGCCGCCGCAGGTTTAACGTTTATCCCGAGACGGGGGCTAATCGAACTCCCGAAATCCGAGTAGTCGTCGAATCTCGCAGCAGGGAATATACTCATCTCAAAATTTTGTTTTTCGTTGATTACGAAAGATCCGCTCGCGAAGACTCCTAACCTTTGTCGATCTCTTATTTCATTCATTTCCGAACTTGCCGCGCGGTCCGACTCCCCGTCGAGTCCGGCAATAAGATTTTCCCTTTTATCACCGAAGGATAATTGCAGGCCGGGCTGGAACGAAAGCATTTTGTAGTAATCGTTCGTTTCATTTCCATTCACGAGAAGAGATGGATCCGTGTAATGCAGATAACCATAGACCGTACCGAGACCTGCCGTGTAGTTTGCCGCACCGAGAGTGCCGGAATTCTGAAGGATAGCGACCGTATTTTTGTCATGCTCTCTCGCCACTCCGGTGAAATATGGACCGGTTACGGCGCCTGGAGTTCCGCGGTCTGCATCGACATTCTGGACAATGAAGGTTGTGTAGCCATTCCATGTCGGAACGCCGATGCTCGCGAGCTCGTCGCGCTTCATAAAATCGGCGCCTGTTCTACTCATTGCGAAATTTTCTGCACCGTCGCCGAAAATAAAATCGTAATTGTTTCTTGCCCGCTCCTGGTTTGCAGCGACGGTAATTGACGCGCCTCCGAAGAGCTGAGAAATCCTTCCGCCGACTTGCTGATCTCCGAATGAACCGGCGCCAGCGTTGATACTCATCGAGGACGATTTCGGTAATTCAGTCGACATGCTCACGACTCCGCCCATCGCGTCCGCACCGTAGAGGGCCGACGCACCCCCATGAGAGACTTCGATCGAACCGATATCGGACATCGGCACGAGGAAATTATCCACGAGTCCGTTTTGAATCCCGTTTAATCTGACTCCGTCAAAGAGGAATAGAGTTTCTTCAGCTGTAGTTCCACGGATGCTTATCGTCGACAGTTGAGCAGGGCCGTAATCTTTAACGAACACTCCCGGCGCGAGGGAAAATACTTCTGCCGCGGTCGAGATGCCGAGAGGATTCAGATCCTTCACATCGAAGCGGTCGACCTTTTGGGGCGAGTCTTCCGGTTTAAGCGGGATGCGCGTCGACGACACGACGACTTCCGGCGCGCGGAATGTGCGGGTTGAGTCGGTGGCCGGATCGTTAATCGACAATGTCAGAGCTATCAATATCATTCGGTAGAAACAAAAAACCCGCCAATGAGGGCGGGCTGAAAGATAAAACTCCGGCGCTGCTGCGCCGTGAATTCGGCCTCTCCCTCGAAGGCATTTGATTCGTGAAAGTCCTGGCAGGTCTCCTGGCTTACGGCCTGGGATGTCGCCACCCTTCCCGCCCTGCTTGATGCAAAGCAGTGGGAGGCGACGTGGTGCCGGTTACAGTTGCGGGGCAGCTCCCGATTTATCCCGGTAAATTCTCCGGACGGGGTTCCCTTTTAGTCGGTCCGTTACAAGAGCGGACGGACACCAGAACTAAAATCGTTTTAAAGAACTCGTCAGAAAGTTAGAGAGAAAACGACATCCAGTCAAGCGGAATGTTTTGATCCGATTTACAGCGCGAGGCAACGCGGAGTAATATCTTGAGGTCTTAATCTTCCTCACTGCTCATGGGTGAGGTATGAAGAGACCGGGATCCGCGGCCGTCGCCGGTCTGCATGAGTCGATCCGACGGCGATTAAAATGCGGCGAAAGAGCCGGATCTGACTTATAGTCCTTCAGCGGGGAATGAGATATTCGTTGCATATTATTAACTTGCCTGCGTCGCTGGGTATGACAAGTCAGGAGGCAAATCAATGCACCAAAGACAACAGGTAATATTTTTTGCTGCCGCATTTTCATGCTCGATCATTCTTGTCGCCGGATGTTCATCCAACCGGGTGGCCAGAAGCACGTACCAGGTTTTGGAGTCAGGAAAGATCACTGAATCGTCAAAGTTCCTGAAAGTACACATGATGAACGGTGACGTTTACGTTCTGGAGAACTGGAAGGTGAACGAGGAAAGCAGAGAGGTCTACGGAAAAGGGCGACTCTTCGACCCATATCGTGCGTTGGTGAAGCAGGACAGTTTTGCAATTCCACTCGGGGACGTCGCTTTGTTTGAGAGCAACGTCGTGAGCTCTTCAGGTCCGCTTATGGCAATGTGTATTGTCACCGGCGTGTCCGCCGCGCTGACGGTATTCTGTCTTACTCATCCGAAAGCCTGCTTCGGCTCGTGTCCGACGTTTTATGTGTGGGATGGTAAGAGAATGAAGGTTCAAGCCGAAGCATTTTCCGCAAGTGTTACTCCCTCCTTCGAGGCGACTGACATTGACGCCCTCTACATGGCAAAGCCCGTTAACAGGAACCTTGAAGTGGTGCTCACCAACGAAGCGATGGAGACACACGTCATAAAGTTCGCGCATATACTTCTCGCCCCGCGTTCAAGGGGCGCTCGAGTGTTTGTTACGCCGTCCGGAGAGTTCTTCGAGTCTAAGGAGAGGATTGCGCCTCAATCCGCAGTTGCAGATGAGGGCGACTGCTTGCAGCAGATTTCAGCGGCGGATGGAATCGAACGATGCAGTGCAGCCGACTCAAATGACCTTGCTGCAAAGGAAAGTATTTACCTTACATTTAACCGGGCGCCATCATCTGAGGCCGGCTTAGTTATCGGGTACAGGCAGACGCTTTTGACAACGTATCTATTCTATCAGGCGCTGGCATTCATGGGAAATTCCTCCGGCTACTTGGTCGCGGATTTGCAGAGACAGAATTCGGATTACGTTACCAAAGCCAAAACCCTTTTCTGGGGAGCGATAGGCGGAATTGACGTGATGGTACGAGGAAACGATGGAGCATGGGAAAAAGCCGGAGAGGTCTCAGAGATAGGTCCAATCGCTACCAATTTCGAACTGGTTCCGCTCCCTCGACTGACTTCAGGTCAGGTAAAGATCCGGCTCGTAATGACGAAAGGCTTATGGCGGATCGACTATGTGGCACTTGCCGGATTGGATAAGAGAGTTGAGCCGGTAACAATCCAACCGCTGGCCGTGATTCGCGGTGACTCAACGAACGATGATGTGGCAAAGGAAAGCCTGAGCGGCTCGGGAACTTCCCTTGTCACAATGCCGGGAGATAAGTATTCAATCATCTACAGGATGCCCGAAGATTATGAAAATTACGAGATATTCCTCCAAGCAAGGGGATATTATTTGGAGTGGGTGAGAAAAGAGTGGCTCGCGGAAGAGGATCCCAGCATGACTCTTACGATGTTCTCGGACCCAGGCCGGTATCTCAAGATTCTGGCACCTCGTTTCAAAAAGGTCGAGCCCTTCATGGAACAGAGTTTCTGGAGAAGCAAATATGTCGAGCATTAAGATTGTTCTGCTGGCTCCTCTCTGTGCACTCGCCGTTCTCGGGACTTCCGGGTGCGCGACGACTCGAGCTCCATCGGGGTACCTGGTTGAAGACACCGAGACGCAATGGGAGGTCTACGGCGGATGGATTACCCTGGAAACAAATGGAACGGGCCCGCAAGCTGTCGTCAAAGGTGAATTTATCGCTTATCAGGATAGCAATGTTTATGTCCTGACTGAGACGAGGGCAACAGTAGTTCGTTGTGGCAACATTCAACGGGCCATCCTCGAGCTACACTCGAACGAGACAAACATGCTCGGTGAGTGGACGCTTCTTGGGGTGCTCTCGACCGCCTCGCACGGTTTGGGACTCATCTTTACATTCCCGACGTGGATTATCGTTGGAACAGCATCAGCCTCGGCAGATTCCTGGGCGGACCACTATGAGCAAGAGGACCCTACCATAGATTGGTGGTTGGGGATCAAGAAATTCTCGAGATTTCCACAGGGGATTCCGATAAACGTCAGATTGGACAGCCTGAGGTTCAACAGGCGACGACTGATGAAAGGATAGCCTTTCGGAAATTTTTCTCCGGGTGGAGACTATCTCGCTCGCACAACCATGCTCTTTACCTGAAACAACTCTGCGACTTGATTGAGCTCTTCATTTATCGCGGAGTTCAGTCTGCCGGTCCCTTCCACGAACATTTTCAGATACACGATCATCTTGCCCCCGACAAACCCGTAGTTCCATGTTCCTTTTGCCGTCCCGTTTACTAGGACTACTCCCTGCTCGATGGTTGGCGGGACCTTTCCGAAAATTCTGGTCTGGAATTTTCGGTCAACGAACCGCTCTCTCCCGTCGGGCGCGTAGCCGGTAATGTAAGGGTCACATAGCGGAAGGAGATCCACGGTTTCAAATTCCTGTTGCCTGAATCTGTCGTACGAAGGCAGGTCGTTTTTGAGAATGAAATATCCACTTTCGATTTCAGCAATATCATTCTCCATGAACGACCCGATCGCGCAATCGGGTGTTGTTCCCGCCCACCATCTGTAATCCTTTATTCGTACCGGTCCGAACGCGCGAATGTATTCAGCTGCGAGCCAGGTCAGAGCTTTCCGCCTCTCAACCGGCGCGAAGCGATCCGACCACGAGCGAGCAGACACGTAACTCAAACAGTTCGAGTGAATGCTCTTCGACCCGACAGCGAGCAAACGTCCTTCAGATGTCATTCTGCTAATAACCGGCCTGATATTTCGGAAGGGAATTCCTATCGCGTCTGCGATCTCCACCGGCGAGAGCGGACTTATTGCCACTTTTTCAACCATCTCCCTGAGGTCTCGGTACTTCTTGTCAAGAGCTGAAGGCCCGGTCCTCATGTTGCGGCTAAGAGGAGATTGGGAGTCGGCCGCGGTTGCCGAGAACACAGCCCCCGCGTTTTCTGCCGGGACCATGTAAACAGCGCGCCTCATGCCGGTAATACGAAGCGCGAGACGTTTACAGTCCAGTTCAAGAAAATTTTTCGCATCGAAAGATTTCACGCGAGCACGAAGTGAGAGTGCGCCCGCCTGATTCAAGCCGCTCACACCAACGATCTCTCTTAATGCTTTATCTGCCCAGGTTGCCCGTTTGCCTAAGAGCTGTCGGTGGTATGACCAGCTGCGCGACTTTTCTGTGAATTCTGACATCGGAAATCCTTTCAGTCCGCATTCAGAAGAAACTTATAGAAGGCCCAGGTCGTCATGATTAACGAAATCCTGGGTGAACATTCGTGTGAAATCGGAACGAGGGGCGAGACACGGCTGGGAGACATTGCGGTCACTCCTCCGGGTACTTTTCAGATGGGACACCGGAATGAAATATGACCGTCTTGGACACCCCCGTCGAAGCCTCCTTCGGTTCAAAAGTCATTTTGCCGGACGGAATGTGTTTCTGGAATTCGTAATAAGTTGCACCGCAGGCTTCGTGCGCGAGAGCCCGGACCGGATCGGACGCTCGACCCGGTTCTCACTCGGAGTAATGCAGAACTATTTTCCGTCACTCAACTGTTTCAGGTGGTGTTCCATGTGCTTGACGTAATCGGCAATGAGCGCCTCCAGCGTCATGACATCATTGGTGCCGATCCTGCAGGGGGTCGTGAGTTTACCCGACGGGACCTGTGCCACGACGTGCGCGAGATGCTGGTTGTATGAGCTCCACAGCTCCACGAGCTGGTTCCAGCCTTCGTCCGTGTAATTCTGACTCTTGACCCACTCCCGCTGTGTGTACGCTGGAAACTCGAGCTTGTCTGTGAGCAGCGCGCGTACGAACCGCTGATGATTATTGCTTGCCGAATCGATGAGGTGACCTAGAATCTCCTTCTTGCTCCACTTGTCAGGTGATGGTCTCTTGCTTACATCTGATTCATTGAAAGACAAAAGATGCTTTCTTTCCCGCTCTTCGATACTCAAAATAATTTCGCTGAAATCAAGTGACATACAACTTTCTCCATGCTGCTAATTAAGGAATACGGGTATCACACCTGACGCTCTTTTTAAAAATACACCGCGGAAAGCTCACCTTCAAATGAGACTTGACCCGCGTCATACAAGAACGTTTAAATTGCGGGAATCATACCGGTTCAATCAGGTATGGGAGTCGATGGCGGGGTCGACAGCTTGATTCAAATCATCGGCGGATGGCTCAGTAGATCGCTTCCCTGATCTTTGCGCTTATGAAGTCCATTACCCACACGACAAACGCGATCATGAGAACAATGAGCCCGACTTCCCTCCATCGCGCGAGTCCCTGATATTGCATCAGCATTGTACCGATTCCCCCGCCGCCGACGAGTCCGATGACAGTTGCCATCCTCACGTTTATGTCCCACCTGTAGATCGTGAACGAGAGAAATGGGAGAACAATTTGAGGCACAACAGCGTGCCAGACAACCTGGACCTTGTTAGCGCCGGTCGCGGAGATCGCCTCAACCGGACCTTCTTCTATACTTTCGATTGCCTCCGAGTACAGTTTCGCGTTTGATGCAATAGTGTGAACCAGGAGCGCGATCATTCCGGCAAATGGGCCGATCCCTACCCATACCGAAAATATGATCGCCCAAATAAGGGGCTCGATCGAGCGGACAAAATTCAAGACGATCCGGAGGAAATAGTAAACAGCGAACGTTAGCTTGTTGTCTTTCATCAAGTTCCTCGCGGTGAAGAAACTGATGAATAGTGTTACCGGAATTGAAATCATAGTCGCCATCAGCGCGATGTAGACAGTCTCGATCATTGCGAACAGGGCGTCGTCGAAAATGCCGAGTTCCGGTCGGAACAACGCGCCGAAGATTCGTGCAGCTCCCTGCAAGCCGTCTGTGCTGAAAAGGCCGATGATTGAAATTTTCGTGACGACCCAGCCGGCGATGAACGTGATGTTGAACAGGAACCAGCCGAATATCTCGACCGTCCACTTTGTGATTCTGTTATCGTTCGCGACGCCGAAAAGCCTGCACGATAGGGATGTCCTCGAATATGCCCAGAGCGTTCCGATTATCACACTCGAGACGAAAATCGCGCCGATTTCGTACCACGAAAACGGGAGATCCCTCAGATCAAGGAGAAACTTGTAGTAGATTGCCCTCTGCACCACGACGATGCTGTAGAACACGAAGAAGATATCGAGGAGGATCGCATTGAAGAAATTCAGTTTCCGCTCGCGGCGTTTCATTTCCTCCATGATTCGTGCGGGATGCGGATCAGCCGGCGGTATTTCCGTCATCGGATCTCTACCTCTTCCGCTTCCTCTCCGTAAATTTTCCTGAACCAGGCGGCGTCGATGTCACCCGGGAGACCCTCGTACACGATCTCGCCCGCTTTTAGTGCAATGACGCGCGACGCGTATCGCCGGACGAGACTGAGGAAGTGAAGATTGCAGATAACAGTTGTCCCCATTTCTTTGTTGATCTTTTCGAAGTATTGCATGACGGAATTCGAAGTCGCCGGATCGAGAGACGCGACAGGCTCGTCGGCAAGGAGAAGTTTCGGCTTTTGCATCAGGCTTCTCGCGATAGCGATCCGTTGTTGCTGGCCGCCGCTCAGCTTGTCTGCCCTTTCGTTCGCAGTCTCGGGTATTCCGACGGTCTCGAGACACTTGTAAGCTTCGACGTAAACTTCATCGGGATATTTTTCGATTATGGATTCGAGGGTTCCGAGAGATCCAAGTTTCCCGTTGATGACGTTCGAGAGAACGGAGCGCCGTCTAATGAGGTTAAATTGCTGAAAGACCATTCCGATCTGTTTCTTGACGTTCCGAAGCTCCTCCCCTGTTATGTGCGTTATATCTTTGCCGAGAAATGAAACCTTCCCCGACGTCGGCTCGATAAGCCGGTTGATGCAGCGGAGGAGAGTTGATTTACCGGATCCGCTCAGTCCGATGACGACGAGGAATTCGCCCTCCTCGACTTCCATGCTTACGCCCTTAAGCGCGTGCGTTCCGGACGGGTAAAACTTGTGCAGGTTTTCAACTTGGAGGAGCATTTAATTCTTCACCAGGTTTTCGAATTTGATGTTCTGTTTTTCAAGCACTTCTCGCAGACCGTCGTAGTCGCTGTCGTTCGTAGGGATCAGTCCGGTTATATCGTAAATATCGAAGAGCGCCTTCTCCCCTTCGGAAGTCTTGACAAATTTGAGAAGCGCGTTTATGATTTTCTCTTTCATTATCACACTCATATCTTTTCGAAAAACCCACGGATCGTTCGGGATGTCCTGCGTGAATCCGATGATCTTGACTTTCTCGGCGATGTCGGGAAATTGCTGCGCGACTCTCATCCTCGCGTCCATTATTGCTCCGGTCGTCGGGTTCGGCGGGGCATAATATGTCGCGCCCGCGTCGGCCTGCCTCTGGTATACCATCATGACTACGTTATCGTGTCTCATCGCGAAGACGCTTTCACTCGGCTTGATCCCCTTGTTGTCGAGAAGCGCTTTCGGCAGTATGTAGCCCGATGTTGAGGATGGATCGACGTAGGCCATCGTTCTGCCGTTAATATCGTCGATGGAGTTGATTCCCGAATCGAATCGCGTGATGAACTGTCCCTTGTATGAAATCTGGTTTCCCTCTCTCACTACGCGGAGCCTGGCTTCAGCTCCGTATTTCGCGTGAGCCATCAGATAGGAAAAAGTATTTATCGCCGCTACTTCCACCTTTCCGGTCCCGAATGCTTCTACTACGGCTATAAAGCTGGCGGGAACAGCCGTGATGAAATAGTAGCCCGTTTCTTTATGGAGATAATCGGTAAGTGTTTTTGCGTTGAAGGAAATTCTGTCGGCGTCGACAGAAGGAGTAAAATAGATTCTGATCGGATTGGAATATGAACCGAGCGCTCCTTCGTTCAGTTGCCTCATTGAAATCGCAACGACAAAGAGTATCGCCGGAGAAAGATAGACCAGATATTTAACGAATTTCAATTTTCACACGACGGTGTTTTAAGAATATGCCACTCGCCGGACATTCGTTCAAACGATTTCTTATTCCCCCGGCATTAAGTTTATGTTAATAGCTGCGATTGGAGAATATCGAGCCGACACTATTCATGAAGTCCGACAAAAAATCGGGCGGCGAGTTTGAAACCAAATCCACGGACGCGTAAATTCAGACGGGAGACTCTCATGAATGTGCTGTTAGTCCAGCCGCGCGGGCGTAGGGCTATTTCGCTCATCCGTTCGGACGCGTTGAACCTCTGAGTCTCGAGGCGGTCGGCGGTGCACTGAAGCTCTATTGCGACGTGGAACTCCTGGACATGCGTTTTGAAAGCAACGATGGGCTATTACACGCAATTCAGAACAATCACGTCGCCGCATGCGGCATTACATCTTCATTCACGGTGGATTACAATGAAACCGTCCGGACTGCCGCTCGCATCGAGTCTGTCGATCCGGGGATATTCATATTCGTCGGCGGGCATCATCCCACTTTATGTGCTTCCGATTTTAATGTGCCTGCAGTGAATGTCGTTGTCATGGGTGAAGGAGAAGTAACATCCCCTGAATTGATCAGATGCCTGAAAGAACGCGGCAACCTCAAAGACCTCGCAGGACTTACATTGAATCTCGACGGCACACAATTCAGTACTTTGTCGCGCGGCTTTGTGCGGCGGCTTGATAGTTTTCCTCCGCCGGCGCGAGGATTGGTTGAGAAGTACTCGAGACGTTACAGACTGATGGTCAGCAGCCGATTTCCACACTTGAGACTTCACGCGGCTGTCCTTATCGATGTGGCTTCTGCAGTGTCTGGGTATTCTATGACAAGAAAGTAAGGATGAGATCGCCAGCAAGGGTGCTCGAAGAGCTCGAAAGCGTTCCTAACGAACAACTCCTGATCGTGGACGATAATTTCTTCGCCGGTCCGAAGCGGGCAGAAACCATCGGGAAGCTGATCAAGGAAAGAGGGATCATGATAAAGTACATGATACAAGCGCGGACCGACTCTATCGTTAACCACCGCGAGCTTCTTGAACTGTGGTCCGAAATTGGACTGCGGTCCGTTTTTCTAGGATTCGAAAAAGTTGACCAGGCCAGTCTCGATGCGGCGGCGAAGCAAAATAATGTTGAGACAAATGAAAAATCCCTGGAGCTATTGCGCGAATATGGAATCGAACCGGTCGTCGCATTCATCGTGGATCCCCAATGGACACGTGACGACATGAACGCTCTGAAGAACTATGTGAGAAAATTGAGACTCGGGCTTCCGTTCTTCACTGTGCTGACGCCGCTTCCGGGAACCGAGGCGTTTGAGGAGTCCGGAGGCGCGGTCCTAGATGCGAATCGGGACCTCTTCGATCTCCTGCATCCTCTTGTCCCAACGAAGTTGCCATTGGGGGAATTTGCTGAAGAGATGGCAAATCTCTATACGACCGGCTATCCTTTCAGAGTGGCGGTCCTCGGCGGACTTTTTCTTCTGACAGAAGTAGCCAGAGGACACCTATCTTTTGGAGACTGGAGGGAGATGGTCAGAGACCGGTCAATGCTCACAATCAAGATGCATTACCTTTGCGGAGCCGAGGCGGGAACACACCGAGTCGATCTGCCGCAGTCGCCATACACAGTCTAACCTGGAACCGTTTCGTAAGTCCGCCCGGCATGTAGAGAGATCCGCTGAGGATCAATTCCGTGCGAAGGGACGGAAGTCTGGGGATCGTGTCAGCAACCGAGCGGCGCACGCAAATATTCCCGACGCGGCACTCTCGCTTGAATTTACTACCGGGAGTATCTTCCCATTAGTTGTGCCTGTGCCATGATGTGCCCGTCCATTGCTTTCACGACGTCGGGCTTAGTACATCCGGACTTGAGCGATAGGGTCGTATCAAGCGCGTAAAGTTTGAAATAATATCTGTGAGTCCCGCCCGGAGGACAGGGGCCGCTATAACCGATTGTGCGCGAATCATTTCTGCCCTGCAGCGCGCCGCTTTGCAATGAATCTTTTACTGGAACACCTTCGGCAAGATCCTTTACGGACGGGGGGATATTGAATATCACCCAATGTACCCAGGTTCCCATTGGCGCGTCGGGATCGTCGGTAATGAGCGCGAGACTCTTCGTCTCCGATGGTGCGGAAGTCCATTTCAGTGGCGGGGAAATGTCATCGCCGTCGCACGTGAATTTTCTCGGAATCTTTTCACCTTCCTTAAAGGCGGTGCTCGTCAGGACAAACGCCATACTGCCCTCCGTTTTCAAATTCAGAGAATCGGATTCGCTGTCTGAAGACCTGTCTTGTGTTTTTGTGCCGCCACAACTGAATGCGAACATCGCCGCGGCAAGCAGAAGAGTATATCGAATTGTTCTCGATACCGTCGTTCGCAAGCAGATGCGCACGCTACAGAGACTTGGAGTCTTCATGTTTCCATTTTAACAAGTCGGCTGAGATCGATCAACGTCAAATCTGTCGCGACCTCTGGGGTGAGATCGATTCATTTCTGTTTATAGTCGACAAGAAATCTGGCAATAGAATCAAAAGCTTTCTCAAGATGATCTCTTTCCGGTAGGAAGACGATTCTGAAGTGGTCAGGCATGAACCAGTTGAATCCCGTTCCCTGCACTACAAGCACTCGCTCTTTTCTCAGGAGATCGAGCACGAATTGTTCGTCGTCTTTTACATGAAATTTTTTCGTGTCGATCTTCGGGAAGAAATAAAATGCGCCGCGCGGTATCGTGCAAGATACTCCGGGGATCCCTTTCAGTTTTTCGATTCCCAGATCTCGCTGCCCTTTCAGTCTTCCGCCGGCCGATGTGTGATCTCTTATTGTCCTGTCGCTTCTCAGTGCCACGGGAATTGCATACTGGGCCGGAACGTTGCTGCAAAGCCTCATCGACGCGAGCATATTGACGCCCTCAATGTAGCTTGACGCGATCCGGAGGTTTCCGCTGAACACCATCCAGCCGACTCTGTAACCCGTGATGAGGTGCGACTTGGAAAGGCCGTTGAGAGTGACGAAAAGAACGTCGTCTGCAAGTGAAGCGGTCGACACATGTTCCGAATTTTCATATAAGATTCTGTCATATATTTCGTCGCTGAAAACGATCAAACGGTTGGCCGCGGCAATCTTCACGATCTTCTCGAGCAATTCCTTTGGGTAAACAGAACCAGTAGGATTGTTCGGGTTTATAACAACCAGTCCTTTCGTACGCGGAGTTATTTTCTTCCTGATGTCGTGAAGGTCCGGGTACCAATCCGAGTTTTCATCGCAAGTATAATGAACCGGTTTTCCCCCGGCGAGGACCACCGCTGCTGTCCACAGCGGGTAGTCTGGTGCAGGTATTAATATTTCGTCGCCGCTGTTGAGCAGGCCCTGCATAGCCATCATGATAAGTTCGCTCACGCCGTTTCCGATGAAAACATGATCGACGTCCACTCCCGCAATTCCCTTTTCGATTGAATACTCGGCAACCGCGTGTCTCGCTTCGATAAGTCCCTTAGAGTCGATGTATCCTTCGGCGTTCGCGAGGTTCGCTGAGATTTGATTTACAATTTCGTCCGGTGCCTTGAAACCGAAAGGTGCCGGATTGCCAATGTTCAGCTTTAGAATATCTTCGCCGGCATCCTCAAGTCGCTTGGCTTCATCAAGGACCGGTCCGCGGATGTCATAACAGACGTTGTTGAGTTTCGAGGACTTCTTCAGAACTTTCATGTGATTCGTCTTTTATTATCAAGATCGATTCAAAGAGAGAGACATGCAAGAAGTTGGGAGATTAAAGATTGCAGTGGAAAGACCCGTTGCTGTATAGCGAGAGAAAGCCTCCAATGTCTCGCAGGCGGTTTAGAAGTGAGGAGCAGAGTGTTAAATTTATCTATGATCGTGAAATTGAGAGACAATGATACTATAGCCGCGGTTGCCACGGCCGTGGGAGAAAGCGGAATCGCGGTCGTGAGAATCTCGGGACAGGCAGCGCTCTCCGTAGCTGACAAGGTGTTCGTTGGGAAGGGTCCTCTGTCAAACGTTCCATCTCATACCGCGCACTTCGGGAAACTAACAGATGCCGATGGTTCATTCATTGACGAGGTGATAGCCGTCGTGTTCAGACGGCCGAATAGCTACACGTCAGAAGACACTGTCGAGTTCAGCTGTCACGGCGGACGGATTGTCACGCAAAAGGTCCTTCAGAGAATCCTCAGCGCCGGCGCGCGCATGGCTGAACCGGGTGAATTTACTAAGCGCGCGTTTCTTAATGGCAAGATCGATCTTTCTCAGGCTGAAGCGATCGGAGACCTGATCCATTCACAGAGCGATGCGGCATACAAGAGTTCGCTGAGACAGCTTTCGGGGGACCTTTCCAGGGAGATCAGAACCGCCAGGGAAGAACTCGTAAATCTGGCGTCGCTACTCGAACTTGAGCTTGACTTTTCAGACGAAGATGTCCAGTTCGCAAACAGGAAGACACTTGAGGATCGACTTGGAGAAGCCGTTGAGACCGTGTCGAGGCTGATATCCGGATACTCTGTTGGGAGGATCTACAAGGAAGGAGTTCGGGTGACGCTCGCCGGTAAGCCTAACGTCGGCAAGTCGAGTCTTCTGAACCTTCTTCTTCAAGAGGATCGTGCCATCGTGAGCGATATCCCGGGTACAACGCGCGACACGATCTCAGAGAGTATTTCTCTGGGCGGCATCCTGTTCAGACTCACAGATACAGCCGGCCTCAGGGAGACCGGAGATCTTATTGAATTTGAGGGGGTGAAGAGAGCGGAAAGGGAATCATTAGAGGGAGACATCCTTCTCCTCGCTATGGACTATGGCGAGAAGGAGATGGTACAAAGCGATCTTATTTACCGCAAGCTTATAGAGTCCTGTGCAAAAAAAGACGTCAGAGTCTTAAAGGTTTTCAACAAGATAGATTTGTACAAGACAGAGGCGTTTCGTCAACCGTCGGACAAGTCGAGTTACTACGTGTCTGCGCTTACAGGTGAAGGAATTGAATCGCTGAAAAAAGGGTTATATGAGATGGCGCTGGCTAAAAAATCTGACGAAAATAGCGTAGTGGTGACCAGCTCCCGACATTTTGACGCACTCAAAAGGGCCAAAAACAGCTTGAATTCGGCCATAGAATCGCTGAAAAGTCGAAAATCAGGAGAATTTGTCGTCTTTGACCTGAGATGTGGCTTGGATGCACTAGGTGAAATTACTGGTGAGGTCACCACAGAAGATATCCTTAACAACATATTCTCAAAATTCTGTATAGGTAAATGAATGTTTCACGTGGAACACAGGGTGGTACAGCCCGCCAGAATCTTGTGTCTTAATTTCAACGATATTGTGATCTCTGGAAAATGGGAAGCTTGAAATACGACATAATTGTGATAGGCGGCGGTCACGCTGGTATAGAGGCCTCTCTGGCTGGAGCCAGAATGGGACACTCCGTGCTGTTGATGACTATGGATGTCGCTGCGATTGGCAGGATGTCGTGCAATCCGGCCATTGGTGGCACGGCAAAAGGCAACCTCGTCCGCGAGATAGATGCGCTTGGCGGCGAGATGGCAAAGATTGCTGATGCTACGGGCATTCAGTTCCGGATGCTCAACAGATCTAAAGGACCGGCCGTTTGGTCACCTCGCTCTCAAAATGATAGAGAAGGATACTCGATCGAGGCAAGACAGCGTATCATGGCCCAGGCAAATATCCACATCCTACAGGACATGGTCACACAGATATCTGTTGAGGATGGATCAATCGCAGGTGTCGAAACTTCGACCGGCATGAGGGTGCAGTGTAAGGCTCTCGTCATATCTTCGGGGACATTCCTGAATGGAATAATGCACACAGGACTTAGCAGCCGGGCAGGAGGCAGGTTCAATGAGCCTGCGGCAACCGGTCTGACAGCCTCGCTTGAAAAGCTGGGATTCGTGAGTGGGCGACTGAAAACCGGGACACCTCCCAGAATAGACAGGCGGAGTATTGACTTCTCGAAGGTGGAAGAACAGCCGGGGGACGCAGAACCCGAACCGTTCTCTTACCAGACCCGCGAGGTGACCCGCGACCAAATCAGCTGCTTCTTGACATACACGAACCATCGGACTCATGAAGTCTTGAGGACGGGCTTTGACCGCTCACCACTGTTCACCGGCCTTATAAAGGGGATCGGACCCAGGTACTGTCCGTCTATAGAGGACAAGATTGTAAGGTTCGCCGAGAAGGAAAGACACCAAATATTCCTTGAACCCGAAGGCCGAGGTTCTGACGTCATCTACGTCAATGGATTCTCTACAAGCCTACCCGCCGAAGTGCAATTCGAGGCAATGAAAACGGTTCCAGGACTGGAAAATGTGGAGATGCTCCGTCCGGGATACGCGGTGGAGTATGATTTCTTCCCGCCACACCAGGTGAAACTTTCACTCGAGACTCACCTTGTCAGTGGACTTTATTTCGCCGGCCAGATAAATGGAACGTCCGGTTATGAAGAGGCCGCCGGTCAGGGTATTATGGCGGGCATCAATGCTGCGTTGATGCTAAGCGGCAAGGAGCCGTTCATACTTAAAAGATCTGAAGCGTACATTGGGGTTCTTATCGACGATCTCGTTAATAAAGGTACAGACGAGCCCTACAGAATGTTCACATCCCGGGCGGAGTACAGGCTAATGTTGCGGCAGGATAATGCCGACAGGCGGCTCATGAGATATGGGCATGAGTTCGGACTGATCCCTGAGGACACTTATACTTCCCTTGTCCAAAAGGAAAAAGCGATCGCCATCCTCACAGACTACGTCAACACCAAGAGTGTACCACCATACGCCGTGAACTCGTATCTCGATTCGATCGGATCTTCGCCACTCGACGAAAACGAGAAGTTGTCTCAGCTCATCAAGAGACAAAACGTCGAGCTCGGGAAGTTGCTGGAGCTTGAATTCTTCCGCACGGATTCTGTTCCCCAGGACGCCGCAAGCCGGAGGGATGTAGTTAACCAAGTTGAGATAGAAACAAAGTACGACGGTTACATCGCAAGACAGCACGATGAGATTGACAAGTTCAACAAGTTCGACATGATGCAAATACCGGAGGGTTTTGATTTCACCAGAGTGAAATCGATCTCGCGAGAAGCGCTTGAAAAGTTCTCTCGAGTCAAACCCGCCTCCATCGGACAGGCAAGCCGCATCTCTGGCGTGTCTCCTGCCGATATCTCCGTGCTGATGGTTTATTTACATGGATAATGTTTCACGTGAAACAATGAACACCAATAGAAACTCCGGATCAAAAAATGCGAACCTGTAACAGAAAGTGGTCCGGAGTAGTTGGTATGCTCACGCTTGGAAATGTTGGAAGAAGGAGTCCTTGAATGACCAAACAAACAACTTTGTTTGACAAATTAATATCGCTCACGACTGAATCCAGAAACCCAGCTTCAACTGACATTGACTCACTCGACACGCTCGGAATCCTGAAAGTGATAAACAACGAAGACAAGAAGATTGCGTTCGCGGTAAACCTCGAACTTCCCTATATCGCTCGTGCCGTCGACATTGTGGTCGTTGCAATGAGAAGCGGCGGTAGGCTGATTTACGTCGGCGCCGGAACGAGCGGTCGCATCGGAGTGCAGGACGCCGCTGAATGCCCTCCGACCTTCGGCACAGATCCGGGTCTGATCCGCGGCCTGATCGCCGGCGGCAAGCGGGCCGTCTTTAGATCTCAGGAAGGCGCTGAAGACAGTGAATCCGACGGCGCCAACGATGTCGTGGCTATTTCTGTTACAGACAAAGACGTTGTCTGCGGAATTGCCGCGAGCCGGAGAACTCCTTATGTCGTCGGCGCCGTGAAAAAGGCCCGAGAGGTCGGTGCGAAAACAATTTTCGTTACCACTAACCCGCGTTCCCAATTTGATCTCGATGTCGATGTCGCGATTTGTCCTGAAGTCGGTCCGGAAGTAATCATGGGATCTACGCGCATGAAATCCGGCACGGCGCAAAAAATGGTCCTGAACATGCTCACCACCGCATCAATGGTGAAACTCGGGAAGGTCTACGAAAATATGATGGTAGACCTTCAAATGACGAACGAGAAGCTCCATGAGCGATCTAAACGGACACTTATGACAATCGCGAACACAGACTATAACACAGCATCGAAGATCCTCAAGCTGGCGGGCGGTCATGTGAAGACTGCCGTCGTGATGATGTGCGCAAATGTGAACGCGGCAGAAGCGAAGAAGAGATTGGCAAAGTCGGACGGCTTCGTGCGAAAGGCGATAGAAAGGCAACTTGAAGGACACAGCTCCCGATAAGCTGAACGCGCTTCTCTCTCAGCTCACCACCGTGCGAAAAGTGACCGACCGGCTTTCGGCTGGTACTCCTGCGGCTTTGCATTCTATTAGTCTCCCGTTCGTCACTTTCGTCATGACCAGACTCCTTGCCACACGCCGCACAAGTATTCTCCTGGTAACGGATGATCGCGACTCAAGCGAACGGATCCAGTCTGATTTCGCGATCTACTCCGGTCATCTCCCGGTCGATCTGGTTACCGACGAGCAAATCAATCTTGCAGGCTTATTCGATTTTTACACCGGCAAGAAGAATCTTTATGTCGCCGATTACAGCTCAGTTTTCAAAGACGTTCCTGCCCACGCATCTTTGCAGGAAACTGCAGTGGAAGTCCTAGCGCATTCGGACCTCGACCATGAGATGTTGATTGCGACGCTTGTTCGGTATGGCTACCAGAGGAAAGATTATGTCGAAGAGGTGGGTGATTTCGCAGTGCGCGGAAGCATTATCGATATCTTCTCCGATTCGGCGGAGAATCCGGTCAGGATCGATTTCTTCGGCGACAACGTCGACTCCATTAGGGTTTTCGACTCTATCACACAGCGGTCAATTGAGACGATCGGTTCCTTTACGGTTTTGCCATTCTCCGACTCGAAAAGAAATAATGCGCCGTTCGCCGATCAGGTTCCTGAGGGAACGCTTGTTGTCTTCTTCGAGCCATCCACCATACCGAACGAAAATTCCAGGGAGTTTCGAAAATTCAAAGAAAGGCTCTCCGAAAATGTTCAGACTATTGACTGGAATATCCTCGAGCGGCCGGAGGGTGTGATCGAGATAAACGTGCTCCCGCAGCCGACCTTTGGCGGAAAGCTCCAGTTCGCCGCAAAGAAGATAGACGAACTTTCCGCCGATGGATACAAGATCGTTGTTGCTTCGAGCACCAAGCATCTCGAAGATAATTTTATAAACATGCTTGCCGAGTACGATGAGCTCAACGGTACGATGCTGAGAGAAGAATTGACTCTGGTCCAGGGTTCGCTTTCCGGCGGATTCATTTTACCCGAGGACAAACTCGCCATTCTTACCGAGCACGAGATTTTTGGAAGACGCTCTCCGCTCGTCTCCCGTAAGGACAAGGCCAAGAAATTCGTTGGTCTACTGAGACGAGACCTCACCACCTTGCGAAAAGGCGACTACGTTGTCCATGAAGATTACGGGATCGGCAGATTCCTCGGGATGGAGAAGCTTAAGATCGTCGATAGTTTACAGGAGTGCGTCAAGATCGAATATGCCGAAGGGGATTCTCTCTATGTGAACGTCGGGTACGTCGGAAAGCTTCAGCGTTACGCTTCGGAGGATGGTTTCAAACCGAAGCTTTCCAAGCTCGGCGGCGCAGACTGGCAATTGATGAAAACACGTGCGAAGGGAAAGTTGAAAGACATTGCCAGGGACCTGATTAAACTCTACGCGGAGAGAAAAAAATCCAAAGGATTCAATTTTCAGTCTGACAGCATCTGGCAGCACGAACTTGAAGCTTCGTTCGTGTATGAGGACACGCCGGACCAGGTGAAGGCGACTTCCGAGATCAAGCAGGACATGGAAAGCGAAAACCCGATGGACAGGCTGCTATGCGGCGACGTCGGCTTCGGCAAAACAGAGGTGGCCGTTCGCGCCGCGTTCAAAGCGGTGATGAGCGGAAAACAGGTAGCGGTCCTCGTCCCGACGACGATTCTCGCCGAACAGCATTTCAACACGTTCCGCGACAGGCTCTCCGATTACGCCGCGAAGGTAGAAGTTCTTTCCAGATTCAGAAAAAAATCGGAGCAGAAAACAATTCTTGATAAGCTTGAAGCTGGCAAAGTCGATATTGTCATCGGCACTCACCGGCTTCTCTCGGGCGACGTAAAGTTCCACGATCTCGGTCTCCTCGTAGTGGATGAAGAACACCGGTTCGGCGTCGAGGCGAAAGAAAAAATCCGGCAGTTGAAGGCAAATGTCGACACCCTTTACATGACGGCGACGCCTATACCGAGAACGCTCTACATGTCGCTTTCGTCGGCGATGGACATATCGATCCTGCAAACGCCTCCGGCAAACAGGCTGCCCATCGACACGTACATTGTCGGATTCGACGGAAAACACATGCAGTCGGTGATTGAGCGGGAGATCGCCCGCGGCGGTCAGGTCTATGTCGTCAGCGACACGGTAAAGGACCTGGCAAAACTCGGTGAGTTTGTCAAACGAAGAGTCCCGGCGGCGAAGGCGGGGATAATTCACGGAAAGATGAAAGCGAACGATATCGAGCGGACGATGATCCACTTTCTCGAAAAGAAGCTAAACGTGCTGATCGCGACGAAGATTATCGAGTCAGGTATCGATATACCTTCAGTGAACACTCTCATTGTGAATAACGCCGACAGGTTCGGGTTGGCGGAACTGTACCAGCTGCGCGGGAGAATCGGACGGTCAAACGTGCAGGCGTATGCTTATCTTATCTCGCAGCAATTTTCCAATCTGACGAGAGACGCGGTCCGCAGGCTGACAGCTATAGAGGAATTCACGGAGCTCGGTTCGGGATTCAACCTTGCGATGAGGGATCTGGAAATCCGAGGAGCCGGAAACCTCCTCGGCAGAGAACAAAGCGGGTTCATAAACAACATGGGGTTCGAGATGTACAACCGCGTCCTGGAAGAGGCGGTCGCGGAAGCGAAATTCGAGGAGCACCTGACGGAGCAGCTCGATACTCTCACGCGCAGAAGGGTCGAGCCGCAAATCACAGTCGACGTAGACGCGTTCATACCGGACGATTATATCTCTCTCGATGCCGAAAGGTTCGATTTCTATAAGAGATTGTCGAGAGCTTCAGACGTAAAGGAGATCACCGAGATGCGCGAAGAAATGGTCGACCGGTTCGGAAAGATTCCTCTCCAGGCCGACCACCTCCTAAAACTTATCAGCTTGAAAATATCACTGGAGCCGCTCCGGCTTCCTAAGGTGGAAATGCATGGGTCGAGCGTGCAGCTGCATCTTCCGGTCGACGATAGAGAATTTTACAGGAATATTTTTCCCGGCATAATGAACGCGCTCGACCGGGTTAACGACATCACTCATAGAATCACTCAAGAAAAAGCGCAGGCAAAAATCGAAATAGTTTTCACGTCGGCGCTTCCTGATACGGACGACGAAAAGATAGAGCAACTTGTAAGGTTGATCGACCTTCTTCACTGATGCCCGGTGTTTTGTCGGCGCGCACATACACCTCCCACCGCACTTGTGTCATAACCTACGCAAAGATAGATTGAAGCGACCCCCGCGGGCGTCGAGTCGTGTGAAACATCGTTCACTTTAGATAAAGCAGCTGTCGTAATTTCAGTCCAATGTGCGAGCGTGCGGTGGAATTCTTAAGACATGAGCGTTGTGAAAAATCCAAAAAGAGGGGGAACGTCTATGCGTCCAAAGATTAAGTTTTTCTTTATCGGGATTTTGGCCGGCGCACTCCTGGCCGGCTGCAATATTAATGTCAATAATAATTCTCAGTCCGAATATGGTGAAAACTTCTCGATCACTCAACCGCTCGGTCAGCGTGGAGGGATTTCGATCGAGAACATCAACGGGAATATTAATGTCGTCGGCGACGACACGGTTACATCTGTAATTATTTCGGGTCGCAAGACAGTTCAGGACCAATCCGTTGATGAAGCGAAAAGCCACATCGGGGACATCGAGATCTCGACAGTCCTTACCGACAGCGTTGTTGAACTCAGAACAACTCAGCCGAATAGCAGCGGCGACAGAAATTATAGAGTTGATTACAACATTAGAGTCCCTAAGAACTGGACGGTCTCGATAAACAACGTCAATGGCTCGGTGGATGTACAGGACATCAACAATTCCGTCGGAATCTCGCAGGTGAACGGGACAATTACGGCGGAAGATATTGCGGGAAGCGTCGAGTCGAATCTGACGAACGGAAATATTTACGGGAGAGTCACACTTCCACAAAACGGGGAATGCACTCTTAGCACATTGAACGGAAATATTCTGCTGGCTGTGCCCACGTCGACGTCGGCAAGCGTCACGGCATCGGTACTGAACGGCTCAGTGTCCGTCTCGAATCTGTCTCTGACGTTGGCTTCCAGTTCTAGAACGAGCCTCAAAGGAACGCTGGGCACTGGAGAAGGGACGATTTCACTTTCGGCTCTGAATGGTACGGTGGAACTGACCAGTTACTGAGAGTGGCTCACGGCCTGGGGTCGAGCTCAGTGGCAGTCACAGCATGCGGTGATCAACAGCCTTGACGACTAATGGAACTTAGGCTTTGGCAGCGCTTTTCCAGTCGGAGTCGACCTGATCTCGGGAAGGGGAAGATCGCCCGTCGCAGTCACAGGTATTTCGACTCGCAAAATGCCAAGAGGGATTTTGAATTTGGTCTCCAATCGGAAGGGAATTGTCTTCTGCCCACTAAGTACAGCTTTCGTAAGTTCCTCGGATGACTTAAAAGCGTGGCTGTAAAGAATTTCCATGGGCATTTTCAATTCCGACTTCCCGGCCGCGGCAATATCGAATTTCATATCTTTGCCTGAACCCGCCGGCTGTTTCTTAAGAAATAGCTCATAGTCCGCAAACACATTGTCGATGCCGAATGTATTTGGATTGTTGACTAGAAATACAAAATCGACGCAGACCTTGTCCGGTAAAACATTCTTCACATCGACTTTTTCATAAGTTATCTCGGGCTTCTTTGGAGACGATGGTTTGCCCGTAACTATCTGTGCGATTGAAACAGATCCAGCAACGAAGAACATCAAGACTGGCAAAACTATTTTATACATGCTCATAGGACACCTCTTAAGCAAACGCCCCTTTTTATGAATGATTCACCGATGTTATTATCGGAAGGATTGGAGCTCAACTTCAATTTCCCTTCCCAGCTCTCCATGATTTGTCTCAAGGTGCGATTTCTTCGAGGAGATGTGCGCGTCAAAGGCTAATGCCGTATTGGCGATCTTGAGATACCGTGGAGATCACGCCTTGTTGAATCACGACTCGCTTAAAACTAAAACCGGCTTGCAATAAAAGCAAACCGGGTAAAATTTGCGGGACCGACTCCGCTTCAGTCTGTATTGTCAAGTCGAATGTGTCCCCCTAGGCCATCCATGACGCAGTCTAATGTTTCATTATTCAAGGGCGCTACTTGCCAGTCGAAGACGGCTCGGCGATCTTTGGGCATGCTCGCAGCTGTAAGTTTAGCCGGACAATGAAATTCCCTACGCACCTTTATTGTTATTAAATTATAAGCAGGAGAAAAAATGTCAGCATCCGGTAAGCATGAAACGGCAACTCTCGGCGGCGGTTGTTTCTGGTGCGTTGAAGCTGTATTCGACGATCTTAAGGGCGTGATCAGCGTCGAGTCCGGCTACTCCGGCGGCACTGTCGCAAACCCATCATATCAGCAGGTCTGTTCGGGAGCGACGGGTCATGCCGAAGTTGTTCAGATCAATTTTGATCCGACCGTAGTGTCATTTGGCGATCTGCTCAGAATATTTTTCACTGTGCACGATCCAACCACGCTAAACAGACAGGGAAACGACGTCGGAACGCAATACAGATCGGTGATTTTCTATCATGATGACGGGCAGAAGCGGGTAGCAGAGAAAATTGTGAAAGAAATCGAAGAGAAGAAAATCTGGGACGACAAGCTTGTCACGGAGATTTCTCCCTTCAAGGCATTTTATGCCGCCGAGGATTACCACCAGGAGTATTTTGTCAATAATGTGAATCAGCCGTATTGCCGGGTTGTAATCGCACCGAAGGTCGCAAAGTTCAGAAAGATGTACGCGGACAGGCTGAAAGAGTGAACGGATTGCCGGATCGGACACACAGAGATTGAATAACAAGAATCGGATTTCAATCGAACAGAAAAGCTAAGAGGAGCCGCGACCAGCTCCCGGCCCCTCTGATTCCAAGATTATCTATTTCTTGACCTCTCTACGATCCAATCTCCCATAATTTTCAGAGCTTGCGGAGAAAAAGTTTCTTCGATTTGCGAATATTCTTTTGGCGATCCGGTCTTTGCATCCTGGAAAAGATGGTTCAGACCCGGAAGTAATTTGATCGTGTAATCCTTGTTCCCGCCTTTCTTGAGAGCCGATTCGATCTCCCTCAGATTGTCCTCGGCAGGGACCTGCAGGTCGAGCGTTCCGCCCATCGCGAGTAAAGGGCACGTCACTTTTTCAAGAGCGGGTCTCGGATCATAGGTTAAGAAATATCTGAACCAGGGATTTAGCAGCGATCTTATCTTATCATCGATCGATTCTTCGGGTTTCCCGCCGTTCTTCTTGATCTCCGCCCCCCATTCTCCGATCGTAGACTCAAAATAGGAACGCAGGTCCGCCGCGGCGCCGGCACTATCCTTGTCCGATTTTGCAATCTCGAATGTGCGTCTGGTATCTTCCAATTGTCGTGCGAGGAAAGCGGAATCGACGCCTTCGGTTTCTTCGATTAATTTCGTCTGCGCTAGAATGATGTCAGAGCCCGGCATCCCTGTACCAGCAAGTAGGACTACAAACGCGACATCTTTCGATTCGGAAGCCACCATAGGAGCAATGACCCCACCTTCGCTGTGACCGATCACCCCGATCTTCTTGCTGTCGATTTCATTGCGGCCTTTCAGGTACCCGATTTCCGCGATGGCGTCTGCTGTGTGGGCAGTGGTGGTGACGGTCATCTTGTTGCCCGTGGAACCGCCTATTCCGCGATCGTCCACTCTTAGGACCGCAATCCCGCGGCGCGTCAGGAAATCTGCGATCACCATGAACGGTTTATGACCGAAAATCGTCTCGTCGCGATCATGCGCGCCGGAACCGGTTATCAGAATAGCCGCAGGAAACTGACCTCCGGAGTCGGGCTCGGTAATTGTTCCCGTGTAAGTCATCCCGGTAATTTCACTTTTGAAGGAAACATCCTCGGACTTGTATGGAAACGGCGGCTTAGGTTCCTGGGGACGTTTCATTGTCACAACAGGAAGTGGAGCTGCGCTTTTTAAAACGACGAGTTTTATTGTAACGCCGCCCTGTTTCCATTTGCCGTCGATTGTATCCTTCGTGGCCGAAAATCTTCCTTCATAAGCGCCTCCGATCGAGCTGACGCCGATGAAAGCAGAATCTTCTTTCACTTGAACCGAGCTTGCGCGGATCCCGTAGGCGCTCTGATCGGGGCTGTCCATAGTTGCAGACAAGGTTCCACTATCCGTCTTAACCACATGAAAAACAATTTTCAATTTCGCTCCGCTGAATTCGATCGTTCCGGTCCAATCCCCTACGAGTGAAGTGTCAATCTTCGCACCTGCGAAAGAACTCGAGGATATGACGAGCATGACTAGAGAGAGTACAACGGAGTAGCTCGCGACAATTTTTCTAATTCCTGATTTCATTGTTCAGCCCCGCATGATTTAGTTGAATGAAAGAACTCCAGCGACGCCGGAGACTTCATGGGTTGTCCTTATCCCCGGGTCCCGACGATTGTTCTCTTTTGAAAAGGTAAAACGAATATAGCACGCTGATCAGCGCCGCACTGATTATTGCGACCAACGGAACAAGGTTGTTGACTTTAAATAAAGTGCAGACGATGAAGATGATTCCAGAAATTGCGAAGAGCCAACCGCCGAGTATGTGGGTTCTCCTCCAAACGCTTTCGGAAGAAATCGTCCACGGCGTCCTGATTCCTATGAACCAGTTTTGCGGCAGCTTCGGCATATAGTTGCCCAATACGACAAGCAATGCTCCGAAGGCAAGACCGAATAGATTCATTTGAAGAACTCCGCTATGGGCAGCGGCGAGGGTTAGCATGAAGATCGCCCCGAAAAGGGCGAGAAGGATATCCCTCAAGAACAGGACGACGCGAAATCTCGGCTCAATTTTCTTCCTTAGCGGGTCGATGCTGGGCAGAAAGGTGAACAAGAGGTAAATCGAAATGAACGTCGCCCCCATGACGACGAAGAACGTTGTCTTCCGCATCCAACCGTTGGCATCCCCGTGCACATTGAAATGACTCGGTATTACTTCCGGAAGCTGAGGATAATAATAAACTGCGATCGCTGCTACGGCGGCAATCACTCCCAATGGTATGAGTTCCCGCTTCAAATCGAGTTTCATTTCATTTTCTCCTTTTCGTCAGAGAAACCATATATTGCAGAGCCATTTCGAAAACGGTCATGTTCAGTGAATATCGGATGAATTGCCCTTCGCGCGCTCCCTGGATCAACTCTGCCCGCTTCAAGATATCGAGATGATGAGAAAGGGTAGGCTGGCTGACATCTATACGTTCAAGCAAATCCGACGGGGTCAGGTCTTTTCCCTGGAGGTTTTCCAGGATCAATCTTCTCGTCGGGTCACTAAGGGCTCCGAATATATTCCCGATGTTCTTCATAGTTGGCTGATGAATATATGTAGATTAGTACATATACCAATATAAGTCAAGTGCTGCCCGACGAGGAGGTCGCCGACATTTCTTGCGTGAGCGTGGTCGCCGGAAGATTTCGTTCTTTATTGCTATTTTGATTCATAAAAGGGAGCGAGTATGAATTTTCAGAAATGCCTGCTTCTGGTTGGCGCAATCCTGGGATTGTGTGTGGAGTCGTGCGTCCCGGTTTACATTCCAAATACGATCGACGCGCCCCTCCTGAAAAATGCAGGAGAAGTAAGGATCGCTGCAAATACGGGAACGACGGGCTGGGACTTCCAGACTGCAGTTGCCGTATCGGGCGCTATCGGCATTATGGCGAACGGTTCGTTCGGCTCCAAGTCGTCGTCAGATTCACTCAGCTACAATGTACACAATTATCTCGAAGGCGCACTTGGCTATTACATGCCGGTGACGGCCAACGGGACAATGGAAATGTTCGCCGGTGCGGGAGCCGGAAGGTCGACGTCGAGCGATGCGTGGACCAATTCGTCATCCTCACAGATTATTGCGACAGGGTGGTACACCCGGTATTTCTTCCAGATGGACATTGGAGCATACGGCGATATTGCGGACGGGGGTTTCGGAATGCGTGCGTCATACGTTCATTTCACAAAGATTCAGGATAAGGAAGGAAATATTACTTCAAATCTGGACGGGCTATTTGCGGAACCGTTTATCTTCGGCGCTCTCGGAGGACCCGGCCTTAAGTTCACCGCTCAGATGGGAGTCTCCTGGCCCCTTCGCGACAATATCCGATTTCAATGGATGCCGTTCGTGATGAACGTCGGGCTCCAGGTTAACATCAACAGGAAATAGCTCGATGAGTGTGCAACGATCCTGCTGCTTGTCATACATGAATACAAAAAATTGCGGAGCTTTTAAATGAACACAACCAGAAATACGGTTCTTATCACCGGCGGCGCCACAGGAATCGGGTACTGTCTCGCGGAGGAATTTCTGAAAGCCGGGAATAAAGTAATCATCTGTGGGAGAAGAGAGGAAAAACTAAATGAAGCGGAGAGAAGGCTTCCTGAGATTCACACGTATGTATGCGACGTGTCCTCCCCCGGAGATCGCGAGGGGCTCTACAATTGGGTCACTTCAAACTTCAAGGACATTAACATTCTCGTAAACAATGCGGGCATCCAGAGGATGATAGATTTGAAAGCGGGTCTGCGGGATTTGCGCGCGAATGAAAACGAGCTGGACATCAACCTCGGATCCACAATCCACTTGTCGGCCTGCTTCATTCCGGAATTCATGAAGCGATCTGAAGCGGCTATCATCAACGTTTCGTCCGGACTCGGGTTTGTTCCGATAGCGATCATGCCCGTTTATTGTGCCACAAAGGCTGCGATCCATTCATTCACGATTTCACTTCGGCACCAACTAAAGAACACATCCGTGAAGGTCTTCGAAATTATTCCTCCTACGGTTGATACCGATCTCGATAAAGGCGCCCGTGCGGGGAGAGGACAAACGTTCAGAGGAATACCTCCTTCCGAAGTGGCGGTATCTACCATGACCGCGCTGGCCAAAGACGAATTCGAGCACGGTGTAGGTCAAGCGCAGAATCTCGTCGCGGCTGCGTCGCAAAGCGGATTTTATGAGCAGTTCAACAGGATGAATCACTAAGCTCACGCTTCTCGAGAGATTGGGAGAAAATGAAAAGCATGACGACTAAATCAGCGAAAGAGAAAATCCTCATCCGCCGGGCGGGAAAAAAAGACGCCGGAATCCTCGCAGATTTCAGGTACAGGATGTTTTCCGAGATGAGGCCGGACGAGAATTATTCGGGAAAGAAAGTCAGATTCATCCGCAAATCGAAGAGCTACTATCTCACTCATGTAGGATTGAAAAGTCAATTCGATTGTGTCGCGGTCAGCGGTGGAGAAGTGGTAGGTTGCGGATCGATTCTCTTCCTCGATGGTCCACCGCACATTTCACACATTGGGACGCGGCTCGGATACATTCTCAACGTTTATGTCGTAAGCGAACGCAGGCGGGAAGGTATCGCGACAAGAATCATGGAGAGACTTCATACGGAGGGCAAGAGACACCGGATCAGACGTGTTAGCTTGCATGCATCGACATCCGGCTACCCGTTGTATACCGGAATGGGCTACTCGATGAACGAGATGTATCTGGAGAAGGTGCTTTGAACGCATGCTCAAGTTGGTCCCGGCATCAGTGACAGGCACTCTTCCGCGGGAATTCAGAGGAGAACAGACCGCAATAAGTCAGGCGAGCGACCTCGGCCTCCTCGTTCCATTCGCATTATTTACAGGAGGACTCCTCTTGAAGAGACGTGGATTCGGATTCATCCTCTCTCCGATTGTACTCGTCTTCTCAGTGAACATGTGCCTGTCGATTCTCGCGGGGGCAATCGTCGGCGGACTCGAGACGGGTTTTATGCCTGTCGCACCGATTGTAATGTTCATCCTATTAATGGGAGTCAGCGCCGGGTTGCTGATAAAAGTTTTGAAGAATATGAATCCTTCGGATGCTTTCATGAGATTTCACAAACAAATTGTTAATTCATGAGATTAGAGATCGGGAGATTCCATTCCAATTACCGGGCAACAAGATGCAATTTTGCGACAATGCCGCGTGAGGAGTTAGAAGATGAAAAATATTGTATCGAGATGTGGCTTCAGGTGCGATGAATGCGTTGCGTTCATCGGTAGGAGCAAGACTGTTGCCGACAGGGAGCGAGCAGCTCAGGGTTGGAAGAAATACTTCCACTTGAATTTTCAGCCGAAAGATCTTCACTGCAAGGGTTGTCTGACAGAAGGCAGTGGAAGCTGTCCGCTTCCTGGCAAGGATTGTGAGATCAGAAAGTGCGTCATCGGCCGCGGTATGTTCACTTGCGCGGACTGCATCGAGTTTCCGTGCAAGAAAATGGATGAGCGGATGGAAAGCGTCGAAAAAGTAATCGCGAGATACGCCGGAAAGATCTCAAAAGAGAAGTACGACTCATTCATTGCTCCGTACGATGCGCGACGTATTTTGAACGAGATAAGAGACCGCAGAGTCGACAGAGTTGACTGAACCGAAGTGCAACTCCAATCCCGCATCGACCAATACTCCGCGACATGATACCATTTTGCCTTTGTTCCTCTGCAGCTTTGTCCCTTTTTCCCTTCAACCTCATTCCCAGAGTAACGCACACCATGGTTAGTCTTTGAGCAAAATCCTTTACATATTAACCCGATGCGAAATCTGAAAATTAGCGTGAATAAATCCGATCTGAATTCAATTGAAAGGAGACTCTGGAATTGAAGGCCGCTCTTCTGACGGGTCCCGGAAAATTCGAGATACATGTTCTGCCTGATCCGAAGATAAAAAACGATACTGATGTATTAATTCGAATTAAGACTGTTGGTGTCTGCGGGTCGGACATACACTATTACACCACAGGCAGGATCGGTTCGCAAATAGTGCAGTATCCATTCACAGTGGGACATGAAACAGCCGGAGTCGTGGAAGGCGTCGGAAAGGACGTAAAAAGACTGAAACGCGGTGACAGGATAGCTATTGATCCAGCGGTGTCGTGCGGGAAATGCGACCAATGCAAGGCGGGAAGAGAGAATACTTGTCGTGAACTCCGGTTCCTCGGCGCGCCGAAACAACTGGATGGCGCTCAGTGCGAGTATATCGTTCTTCCCGAAAGAAATTGCTTTCCGATTGGTGAAGACATGACATTCGACCAGGCGGCTCTGACAGAACCTCTGGCGATTGCCCTGTACGCGGTCGAGAAATCTGCTCTCTCCGATGGTGCAGATGCCGCGATCCTCGGAGCGGGGCCGATAGGGATGTCCGTGTTTCATGTTTTGCGGACGAAGAATGTCGGCAAAGTATTCGTAACAGATAAAATAGATGCGCGAGTGGTGTTCTCAAAGAAGTTGAATCCTTCGTGGTCAGGAAATCCTGATAAAGAAGACGTTGTAAAAGAAATTTTGCGGATAGAACCGCTTCAAATGGACGTTGTCTTCGAATGCAGCGGAGATCAGGAAGCGATAGGTCAGTCGGTTGAGCTCGTTAAACCCGGCGGCAAACTAGTGATCGTAGGGATACCGGAGAGAGATGAGATCTCATTCCTTATACACGAACTCCGCAGGAAGGAGATTACGATCATAAATGTTCGGAGGCAACTCAACTCCACTCAAAGGGCAATCGACCTTGTCGCGGCAAAACGGATTAATGTAGATCCACTTGTTACTCACCGGTTCCCGCTTGAGAAAGCTCAGGATGCGTTCGAGCTTGTGAGTCACCGCAGGGACGGCGTCATGAAGACCATGATATTCATCGACTGACGGGCTGAGGATGACCGGCGATCTGGTGGTCGGACTCGACTGCAGTACCACGAGCACGAAGGCGATTGCGTTCGACCGGCGCGGAAAAGTCGCCGCATACGCAAGTGAAACGGTCCCGCTGTTCTCGCCGCAGGCGAATTATTACGAACAGGATCCCGCTGACTGGTGGAAATCCTCCGTAATGGCGCTCAACAAAATCACAAAAGCGATCGACAAGAGAAGAATTGCAGCTCTCGCAGTCGCGAATCAGAGAGAGACATTTGTGACTCTCGGCGCAGGTGGAGAAAGTCTTCGGCGGGGGATCGTGTGGCTCGACGAAAGATGTAAGGACGAAGTCGAACCGTTTGCCCGCAAGATCGGTAAGGACAGGATTCACCGCATAACCGGCAAGCCTCCCGATTATGCGCCGGTGGTGTACAGGCTCGCGTGGATGAAAAGAAACGAACCGGAACTGTTCAGAAAAATCGCGATGGTGTGCGATGTGCACACTTACGTAACATGGAAACTGACGGAGTCCTTCAAGACCAGCTGGGCAAGCGCCGATCCGCTCGGACTTTTTGATCTGAAAAACAAAAAGTGGTCACCGGTCATTCTTAAGGCACTCGGGCTGCGTGAGAGCCAGTTGCCGGAAACTTACAGCCCCGGGACGATATTGGGAAAAGTCTGTGCCCACGCGTCTGAGGAAACAGGGCTCACGACAGACACGATAGTCGTGGCGGGAGGGGGAGACGGTCAAGCAGCGGGACTTGGATCGAATGCGCTGACAACCAATCGCGCTTACCTCAACCTGGGTACCGCCGTCGTTGCAGGGGTTTACGGAGATCGCTACCGGATAAGCAGGGCGTTCCGAACCATGGGAAGCTGCTCTGATAGCGGCTACTACTACGAGTGCAGCTTGAGAGCGGGGACATTTTCCTTAGAGTGGCTGTTAAGGAAAATCTTAAATATCGATCCGACAACCGAAATCTATGAACAACTCGAGGATGCGACGCGTAACATTCCACCCGGAAGCGACGGGCTATTTTACCTTCCGTATTTATGCGGAGTCATGAATCCATATTGGGACGCAAATGCAAGAGGAGCGTTCGTGGGCCTGTCGTCGTCTCACGCGCGCGCGCATATTTATCGTTCCATCCTGGAAGGGATTGCGTTCGAACAACTTTTTGCACTGAACGCGGTTGAAAAGGAAATTGGAAAGAGGGTGAAAGAATTTGTTGCCATCGGCGGCGGTGCCGCAAGCGATCTGTGGTGTACCATCATATCGAATGTAACGGGGAGGAGTGTTCTTATTCCGGAGGACATCGAGGCGTCCGGGTTGGGAGCTGCCATAGCCGCTGCGGTAGGTGTGGGGTGGTACGCGAATTTCAAGGAAGCCGCGACTAAAATGACAGCCGTGAGGAAGGAGATCAAACCGGACGCGAAGATCTTCAGCCAGTATAAAAAAATGTTCGGTGAATACCGGCGACTGTTCCCGCTTTTAAAGAAGGTGAAGAGAGATGGTTGATTCAAATCTCATCTCAGACGATAGAGTTCTATTCGCAGGCCGGATCAAGTTTGCAATCGGTGTGATCGGAATCGGGATTTAGCATTTCATATTTTCAGATTTCAAACCGGTGATGGTTGCGTGGCCTCCCGCGTGGGTGCCATTTCGACATGTGTGGGTCCACTTAGTGGGAGCTGCACTCATCGTATTCGGAAGATGGCGAAGACCGGCGGCCGCCTTGTCGGGTCTCGTCTTTCTCGCGTTTGTCCTGTTCCTTCATATCCCGCACGACGTAATAATACACGCAACCCGGATGGGGTCGTGGACAGCCGCGTTCAAAGAGTTCGCATTCTTCGGGGGCGCGCTCGTCGTGGCGGGATCGCTGCCGCGACAAGCTATTGACGGCGGGGTAAAACCGTCCGTGCTCTCTAAGTTGGAAGATTTTTTCATGCCGCTTTCAAAATATCCGCTGGCGATAATGGTGGCCGTGTTTGGTCTCGATCACTTCATATACACGGACTTAGTCAGATCGCTGGTGCCAAGATGGATTCCGGGCGATCTTTTCTGGACTTACTTCGCCGGAATTGCGTTGATAGCGTCGGGTGTGGGAATAATCATAAATGTCAAGGCCCGACTCGCGGCTACGCTTCTCGGAGTCATGCTTTTCATCTGGGTGATCATACTTCACATACCGCGCGCGATTGCGGATCCGTCGGGCACTTTGGGAAACGAATGGACGAGCGTGTGCGAAGCGTTTGCCTTCAGCGGGATCGCGTTCATAATGGGGAGGACAATTCCGGAGAAGAGGGGATAGCCGGCCGAAGGAATCCGCTCGATTGTTTGAAGCCAACCTCATGTTCCACGAATGCCTGAGAGTACGGCGGGAATGTAAACCTGCCACGCGCGTGGCAGCTGAGCCGTACATCAAAACCAGGTCTTCTCTCTGTACCTCAGATATGGCTCTCCGTACTTCTCTTTAAGTCGCCCATCCTCTAGATGTCTCCAGTAGATAATGTTTGCTATTCCAACGGCTCCGATTCCAAAACTCAGGATTGCGCCGTGATACGATGCCCAGCCGAGGATCCACAGAATGAAACCTGTGTACATTGGATGTCTAAGCCGCTTGAATAAACCGGATGTTACGAGGTGGTCTATGTTCTCGACTCCGCGAAGTTGTACGAGTGCGGCGACGGCAAGGAGGATGCCCAGTATGACCAAAGCAAAGCCGGTCCACTTGAAAACGCTCCCAATCTTGAGCGCGAGCGGATCGAGGAGACACATACCGAACCACGATACCCACATTCCGCCCATAGCCGCGAAGACTAAGGACAATATGAATTTGTGTTCGGGATTTATCAGTCGTGCGTCTTTGAGCCGTTCATAAACAGAACGAATCGCGAGACAAGCCAGAAACGTAAGTGCGAGCAATAGGAAGTTGTCACTCAAGATCGACTGCGCTCTGAGACCTCACTCAATGCTTTCTTGGCCGAGATTTTATTGAAGGAATCTGACCGATTCAATTTCAAACGATATCTGCCGACATGGAATGCAAATTTATTCTTTCAACTTACATTTTGATCCGTCTCAAAATTGCCTTTGACGTAACATACTGGTTCTTCAAATTTCCGATGAGCACGTCCTCCTTTGGATCATACCGGAAGCTGAGCGAGTCTGATGTCTCGAACCTGATCGTTCCTGTGGAGTCGACGCCTGCACTCTTCCGTACCCATCCCTTCTTGAAATAACCTGCGGGGTGATCGGCCCACGAGTATACAACAGTAGCTTCACGGGCGCTTATCCTTTCCACGACGAGCTGGCATGAAAGGAAGTGGGCGTCCCATTGGCCGCACCATCTTCCGGACAAGCAATCGAACGGAGAATTGCCGCCGGATGCAACAAATGATATGCTGTCGGGAAGAGGAGCCTCCGTTTGTATTTTTTTGAAATCGTAAGAGAAATCTTTCACCATCGACGGGAGAACATAGTTGCACATGATGTCGTTTGTCACGTCCGGCCGGACGTAGTTGTTGCCGGTGAGAACGACAACGGCGTTGAGTTCAGGAAGAACGATTATCCACTGTCCTCCCCATCCTCCGGCGTGATACGAGTCGACGGCGCGTGAGCCGAGCTTATAAGTCTGAAGCCACCACTGATAACCGTAACCATCATCTTTCGGCAGCCACACGCGCTTCCTCGTCATCTCTTCGATCCATTGCGGGCTGATCACCTTGGTTCCGTTCCATTCTCCCTTGTTTAGCACAAGCGAGCCGAGTTTCGCCATTGATCTGGGACTTAATCTGAGATCACCGGATGCGTCCACGAATCGGTCGTTTATATAAACCCATTTTAAGTTTTTGATTCCAAGCGGATCGAACAGATATTTCTGCGCGAACGTATCGAGTCTGACGCCTGATGTTCTCTGTAGGATTTGACCGATAAGGTTGGTGCCGCCTCCGTTGTAGTACCACGTTGTCCCCGGCCGGTTTGCGAGAGGTTTAGACAGGATGTATCTCACCGGATCAGGGACAATGAACAACTGCACGATGTCGTTGCTCATATTGCCGTACGAAATGTCCTGCTCGTTCCATTTTAGTCCCGACGACATCGTGAGGAGGTGCGCGAGCGTGATCTTTTTCTTGTCGCCGTCGAAGAGTGAGCTGTCGGCAGGAAAGAACGAGTACAGCTTTTCATCAACTCCGCGAACAAAACCTTTATCGACGGCAATTCCGAACAGCAATGCAGTAATGCTCTTGGTTACCGAAGCGAGGTTGTGAATCGTGGCGCAGTCGTAGTCAATGAGTCTGCCCTTGAAATCTTTTGCAGTGTACTCGAAATCGTTTCCGGGAAAATATTCCTCGAAGACAAGGCGGTTATTTCTTACAATGAGTATCCCGTCTATCCCTGAGTACTCTTTCTCATTTATTCTTCTCAGAAGATTCACGAGCCGCGTGGAATCGATATCCGCGTCGCTGAGGTTTCCTGGGACCCAGCCGTCGTTTAAAGAACATGGAACTGAGAGCGACGCCTTACTTGGCGGCGTTGAGCGCTGGGCGCAGCCGTCTCCAGCCAGAATCAAAAGAATCGCGAGCGCAAGAGCCGTCGTTAGTTGATGATATGCTTTCATTCTTCCCCCTGACAAAATTAGTGCTTTTGATCTTCCTTGGTTTCGTATTGTGCCCGGAAAAGGAAAACGTTCAGCCGATCATTTCCTTTAGAATATAACGGCGGGCATCAGTCTTCTCAAAACTTTTCCGCGACGGGGAAATCTTCACGCGGGTAAATAGTGCACGAGGAGACCTCGCTGTTACGTAAATTCGTCATGCATCAGGTTCTCTTTGTCGTTTATCATCCGTATCAGAAGAAGTATTGCGGCTGCGACAAGGAGGAGCGTGATCCACCGTAGAAAGATAAATGAGATGCCCGAGGGAAGAATTATTATGCTCGGATATCGTGGACGTCTTATGTAATTGTAAGGCCCGTTCATTACTAGTTAGTAGTCGTTTTGAACAGTAGATTACGGCTACTTCTCGTCTCCGAAGAAATCCCGTATCAATCGCGCTTTCGCCTCCGCAGCAACCTCGTTAATTGCATTCGTCACGTTCTAGGTTTGTAGGTGTGGTACAGCGGATTGAGGATACTTCCCTGTAGATTGAAACGTCACGATTCATCTCGAATCCGAACCGCCCAACAGGTTTTGTTTTTCGTTTAAAATATTTCTCCTTCCAATCCGTTATACTTAACAGAGGCCCAAATAGAGTTGACTGCAGAAATATCGAAACAGATTGAAGCCACGATAGAGAAGGAGAGAGGCAAACTCTTCAACTTTATAAGGCGGAATGTGCCCACAAAAGAAGAGGCGGAAGATATTTTGCAGGACGTTCTTTACCAGTTTGCGAATTCGTTCCAGAGCATAGAGTTTATGGACCGTGTGTCGGCGTGGCTTATGCGCGTCGCGAAGAACAGGATCATAGACTCGCGCCGGAAGAAGAAGCCGAAAACTTTTGCGGATGTCAGGTTCGCAAACTCTGGCGACGAGCAGGGCGATTCTCTTTCTATCGAAGAGATAATCCCGAACCTCGGTGGTTATCCTGACGAAGCGTACTGGCAGAACCAGTTCTGGGACGAGATGGAAGACGCTCTTGACGAGCTGCCCGAGGAGCAGCGCGAGGTGTTTGAGATGAATGAATTCGAAGACATGAGCTTCAGAGAGATTTCGGAAATAAAAGGCGAACCGGTGAACACGCTGATTTCGAGGAAGCGCTACGCGGTCCTGTACTTGAGAAAACGTTTGAAAAATTTATATGAGGAGTTAAAAAACAATGTGTAGCTGGAATGCCGAAAAGGGTCCCCTCGGAAGACACAGAAGAGGCTGGTGGTTTCTTTTAGGACTGCCGTTCGTTCTGTTTTTCCTGGCGGTGGGAAGTCTGATTGTGATGCTATTATGGAACGCGCTTCTCCCCGTGTTGTTTGGATTGAAGACAATAGATTATCTTCAGGCAATCGGATTGCTGGTCCTGGCGAAAATCCTGTTCGGCGGTTTCGGCAGGCGGCCGAGACCGTTTTATGGCCGGCACCGCCACTGGGATCAGTGGAGGAGGTGGCATGAACACGACTCTGACGATGAAGCCGGCGGTGCCGCGAAAGAGGATAAGTCTTCATAAACGATCCGGGTCCGCCGCGCTCTTGCCGGCGGACTCGTGATGTTCCAGAGGAGGAGAAAGCACCATGTTCTATGAAATAGTTCTGGCTACACATTCAGCTGTCAGGTGGCTCGTGCTCATCAGCCTGCTGTATGCGATTTTCCGGGGAGCGAAAGGATGGATGGGCGGCGGACAATTCACTCACGCCGACGGGGTCGCAAGGCTCGCGGCCTCAGTTATCGTTCGCGTGCAATTCGTGGTAGGTGTCGCCCTTTACATTCTCAGCCCGATTACCGCGTATTTCGTTTCAGACATCAGGAAAGCTATGGATTTTCCCGAAGTAAGATTCTTCGGACTCGAACACGTCGCCATGACGGTGATTGCAATCGGGCTGATATCCATCGGAGAGATAAGGTCGAAGAAGGCACCCGATGACAAGAAGAAATTTTCTCGCATGACAATTTTCTACGTTATTGCGCTTCTGGTTATTCTCGCGGCGATTCCATGGCCGTTCAGCCATTCCTCGCGTCCGTTATTCAGACCATTCTGATGAAGACAAGAAAATTCTAATCGTACTGAGACTAATGTTAATCAAGCAAAGCTTGAAGAGATTTTTGAATGACCCGGTAGTGGGCCGGTGAAGACGGCGCTCGTTACCGGCGCAAGCAGGGGAATTGGAAGGGCGGCGGCCGAGAAGTTTCTGGATGAAGGATGGCATGTTGTCGGTACTTCGACATCAGGAAAGTCGAGTATAGCTCACCCCGACTTCAGAGTCTGCATTCTTGATCTCAGAAGTCCCGTCGGAATAAAAGCCTGTGCCGATGAGATCCGAAAATTCGGAATCGAGATCGATGTGCTCGTCAACAATGCGGGTATCATAGAAGATCGAGACAGGTCCGGCATCATGACCGGCGACGTGCTGAGAAAGACTCTCGACGTGAACCTTATGGGGCTCGTGGATTTCACCGAGTTAATTCTTCCGCTAATGAAAGATGGTGGAAGTATCGTAAATGTGTCTTCCGGAGCGGGCTCGCTTACAGATTTCCATGGGGCGTATACGCCTTCTTATCAGATCTCAAAAGCGGCGCTCAACATGTACACAAGAATTCTTGCGGACAGGCTGAAGTCAAAGGATATTTGCGTCAGCTCGCTGAATCCAGGTTGGGTGAGGACAGACATGGGCGGACAATCCGCGCCCAGGAAGAGTGCCGAGGCGGCTGAAGAGATCTTCGCGCTCGCGACCAAAAATCTCGACTCGGGAAATTTCTGGTATCTCGGAAAAAAAAGCCCGTGGTAGGAAAGAGAAGACTACATGGCTCATGCTACCATGAAACCGAAGGATCCGGAAGGCGATCCGAGAGATGTTTTTTGGAAGGAAGGCGCAACCATTCCGAACCGGTTGCATCATATTAGAAAGAGTCGTCGAAACCAATCTGTCGACGGCAAGTATAACAGTTGACCAACTAAAGAAAGAAAAGATGAAATACTTAATCGCATCAGAAAAGGGTTCAATGTCAGGGAACGTAAGCGTTCATTTCGGGAAATCCCCATTCTTCCTTGTCTACGATGACGAAGACGATCGTGTCGATGTCATCACCAACGGTGAAGGAGTCGACCCGCATCTCGTGATAAGAGACTCCGCAAAGTCGGGCGTGAAGAAGATTATCTGTGGCGGGATCGGACCACATGCGTTCCAGGTCGCCGAAAAATTTGAAGTCGAGGTACACATTGGGTCGGGCATGCCCGCGGACGAAGCAGTCGCGCTCGCGTCAGCCGGCAAGCTTCCCATCACGACCGAACCCACCGCGCATCATGGTCACCACGGCGAGGGGAACCATCTACAGCATTCCCATCGTTCACATTAACGAGTCAAATCAAAGCTGGCTGATCTTCTTGACATAGCAGCGCATTTCAACTTTGTCGCATTTCGATATTGTGTGTACTCGCGAACCGGACGAATATGCGGAAATAGTTTGTGATACCCGGCGTTGTGAATGCCGTCACTAGTCACGCCTTCTGAAAATCTTGAAGCACTCGACAAGAAGGCGAAGAAGGGATCGCTCTACTTTTATTATGTCACTTCCGTGAACTCGAAAGGAATCGAGAGCGGAAGAAGTCAGGAGGTAAGCGTAAGGAGATAGGCGATTCAGCTCTACCAGACATCGGTTGCCCTCATTCTTCCTGGAACGGACACATAATTGCTGGGTGGTGAGTTAGGTTTTGAGAAGCTGCCATCCTGGCCGTACGGCCGGCATTCCGGATCAATCACCCATCCGCTCTTCTTGACTCTTCGATGAATCCGGTTTACATTTTCGCTTGAGTTGAACCCTTCAACTCAAGCAAGGAGGGTGGAAGCGGTCAAAGAATTTTCGACAATGAAATCGGGCGAAAATCAGTTTTTCATGAGAATTCGGGGAGCTGACGCCTCAGGGATTGCCACGCGACGTGCTTTCTTAAAGAGGCTGGGGAGGGTTCGTCGTTGAAATCGATACAGTTCGATCGCGTGGCGGACCTCTACGATTCCTATGTCAATCAAGATTTCGATATTCCCTACTTCTTGGAGGAAGCCAAAAACGCGCGGGGAAAAGTTCTCGAGCTGACTTCAGGCACAGGAAGAGTCTCAGTCCCCCTCATCCGCGGCGGGATCGATCTGACGTGTGTCGACTATTCAACAGGCATGCTCTCTGTCCTCCAGCGCAAGACCGAAAACGGCTGGCTTCCGTGTAAGCTCATCGCGATGGACATGACTCAGCTTGCGCTCCGCCAGAAATTCGAACTGATTTTCATTCCATTTAATTCCTTCTCCGAAATCCTGGAACGCGATCTGCAAAAGCAGACACTCGAACGCATCATGGAACACCTGACTGATTCGGGCCATTTCATTTGTACTCTTCACAACGAGCGGATCAGACTCGGGAATATCGACGGACGCCCGGGCACGCTCGGACGATTCCCCACCAAGACGGGCGGATCACTCGTCGTCAGGTATCATTTTAATTACGATCACTCCACACGGCTTGCTCATGGATTTCAGTATTACGAGTTGTTCGATCATGAGAGCAGAATGGTGGGCGAGCGCTCTCTCGAGATTAATTTTTACCTGTTCAACCGGGAAGAGTTTGAACTCTTGATCCGCGAGTGCGGTTTTGATGTTGTCAATCTGTATGGCGACTATTCAAAGAGCAAATTTGACGAGGAACATTCCCCTTTCATGATATGGAAGCTTAAAAAGTCGGATAAGTGGACAAGCTGATATCGAATTGAAAGACAAAATATGCATGGTGACAGGTGCGAGCGGCGGCATCGGGAAAGCTGCGGCTCTCGGGCTGGCGAAGAAAGGCGCAACAGTCATACTCGTCTGTCACAACAGAACCAATGGGGAGCTCGCGGCGACCGAAATAAAATCGGTATCGGGTAACTCGAACATCTTTCTAATCTGCGGCGATCTGTCAAACCGGAAAGGGGTCCACGATGTCGCCGACGGGTTTAAGGACAGGTTCGGTTCGCTCCATATCCTTGTGAATAATGCGGGCGCTCTGGTGCCGAAGCGATATCTCACGGCTGACGGATTAGAGATGACGTTCGGCCTCAACCATTTAGGATATTTTCACCTGACAAATTTACTCCTGAACACCATGAAACGGTCGGCGCCCTCAAGAATAATAAACGTTGCATCGGATGTACACCGGTACGTGCAGCTAGATCTCGTCGACACGCAGAGCGAGCATGGTTACTCATCGATGAAAGCGTACGCGCGATCAAAGCTTGCAAACATCATGTTCACTTACGAGCTCGCACACCGCCTGGAAGGAAAAGAGATCACTGTGAATTGCATGCACCCCGGCGCGGTGAAGTCAGATTTTTATCGCAATGCATCGGGCCCGGTAAAGACGTACTATTCGCTGTTCGGGTGGACGATGCGCTCGCCTGAAAAAGGAGCGGAGACGATCGTCTATCTTGCATCGTCAGTCGAGGTGACAGGAATTACCGGAAAGTACTTTATCGATAAGAAGCAGGTGCTCTCTTCCGAACATTCACGCGACTCGGAGACATCGAGAAAATTGTGGGAACTAAGCGAGCATCTCACTTCGATGAAATGAGATGTTACGGCGCCATTACCGGACTCGTGGCTGGACTCATAGCGTTCGCTGCCGGCAGTATCACAAAGAAAGAAAAAGTGCAGACGGGAAAATGAAAATCATCCTGTGGACGGCTGCGTGTCCTGCGGGTACACGGCGAGCAATTGTATCGACCCAATTCAATTGAAGTGAAAATACTGAACGGCACACCCGCTTGACTCTTCTTAATCCGGAATTTAGATTTTCAAAACGATTTAATCGGCGATGCGTGCCGCAGAAATGAATACACTCGTTGTGGAGGCTGAAGTCCGGTGAAGGCAGTTGATATGGTCGTGCCCGACAGTTCCGCGAAATGGTCACCATCGTTTGCGGTCCACTTCATTGCCTCCAACCTGGAAGTCCTGATCTGGATTGCCGCACTCGTCTATCTGGCAATCTACAACCCGTACTTGCGAACAGATTTCACATTCTGTCCTTTCAAGAATCTCGGTTTCACTTTCTGTCCGGGCTGCGGACTCGGGAGATCGATATCTTTCATTCTCCACGGAGATCTTATCAGTTCATTTAAGACGCACGTGTTCGGTGTACCTGCGCTTGTCATTTTGATTCAACGGATCATAACGCTGGTCAGATCCGCAGCCGCTAAAAGGATTTCATTAAACCAATCATAAAGTGAGGAAACAGTATGGCGAATCTTTATCAACTCATGCCGATGCTTCAGGGCGACGAGCTGGCTTATGTCCAGGGAGCTGTCAAGGATCTTAACGACAATCAGGTCCAGATGTTTGCGGGGATCTATAACGCGCGGAGAAAAGATCCACAGACCATTCTACTTGTCACTCTACTGGGATTTATCGTAATTGCGGGCGTCCAGCGGTTTCTCGTCGGACAAATAGGAATGGGAATTCTCTACCTGTTCACAGGCGGCCTCTGCCTTATCGGAACAATCGTCGATCTGGTCAACTACAAAAAGCTCGCGTTCGAATATAATGTCGACGTTGCGCAGGACGTATTGAGGATTGTCAAGTCGTCGACTTGATTTAGATCTGACGGTGAGATTGACGGAAACACGCCGGCGGTTGAAGGAATCGCCGGCATCCATTTCCCGGTTCGAGAAGAGTCCGTCAAAATTTTGATAATCGAAATTCTAATCAAATGAAAATGAACGGAGATGGGTGAAATAATATAGTGGTAACACCGAATCCTTTTCCTGATAAAGCAGTCATACCCGACGAGATGAAGCTCCTCAAAATTCTCGGAGACACCGGAAAATTCTGGCGCGAGATAAGAAGTTATATCGAGAAAGATTTCGGACCGGTCAAATCAGAATGGAAATTTTACAGCGAAAAATCCGGATGGACAATGAAGCTTCTCCTGAAGAAACGCAATCTCTTCTTCCTTAGTCCGGTCGACGGCGGGTTCAGAATGTCATTCATATTCGGGGATAAGGCGGTCTCTGCAATCGAAGAGAGCGATATCCCGAAAAAGATCATTGACGAGGTTCGGAACGCTAAGAAGTATGTGGAGGGGAGAGGAATTCGAATGGAAGTCAAGAGCGCGAAGACTGTAGAGATCGTGAAGAAGCTGATAAAAATCAAAATTGAGAACTAGCGCGCTTTCACTACTTGAAAGTGGTTTCTATGTGTCACAAACTACTATCCGCCGGGGGAAAATTCGGTGTTAAAGTGGATAAATGGCCACGAAATTGTTATTTAACGAGGTAAATCTGGCGAGAATGTTGGAGTTAGATTCATTCATGATTGTGAGACAAAAAGCTTAAGACATATCAGATGAGAGATATAACCTCTCAGAAGTTAAGGGGGCAAGCGTGAAGAAGTTGTCTCTGTGCTTGCTAAGTTCGGTGGTGATCTTCTTAAGTCAATGTCATGCTGGCAGAAGTGCGCGGGGAATGGACCTTGTCGTGGAGTGCAATTAAAAAAGAATAAAGAACCCATTGGCGTCCAACATGCATTGGACGGCAAGAAAAAGTTAGAAAGTTTAAGGCCAATGGTTCGCCGCGAGTACGAGGCAGGTCGAATGCCAATAAACTCTCGGAATCAAACATGAAATTATTCTTAACATTCGTTGGAAGTATTCTCATGACCGGATGCTGTCTCTTCTCTTCATCCTCGGAGAGCAGCCGTGATGTTCAATTCGTTCAGATCTTCCTTCACACAGGTGCGCTTGATGAATTAGACACCTTCCACGGAACTTACCAGAAGGATCTCATCCCTGGTACTGTAAAGACCACGATGTGGTTGACCACCAGAGAACAGGAAATCATCATTACTACTCTGGAGCGATACGGGTTCTTCTCACTGCCAGATACTCTTTATAAAAGGCCAGCTAACGAAACCTTATCTCCGGATTTGGGTAAACAAGTGTTACGGATAAGATACAAGGATCAGGACAAAACAGTGGTTTGGGACGATGGGATAGAGCTGGTCCCGCATAACAAGTTTAAGGATGTCATCGAGAGCATTACACAATTAATAGGAGACATAATTGCATCGAAGCCAGAGTTCAAATCCCTTCCTCCTGTCAAAGGTGCTTATCGATAATGTCCAAGGCCCCGTGTCTGCGGCCGACAGCCAAGGAAGAGGCTCAACATGAGATATATGTCGTGCTCGCCATGGACCTTACCCCGTTTTGTAGACAAGGAGAAAAGCCAGTAACTTCGTGAAGGAGGTCTACGACCTCGTAGAGGAGACTGGAAATGGAGACAGAGAAGAAGAGAAAGACGTACGACCGGCAGTTCAAGCTGGATGCGGTGA